>NZ_JBXUOY010000001.1:0-72611 GCF_057196705.1 Streptomyces sp. ATLC9
GCGGGCGGCGGGCGGGGGGGCGCCGGGGGGGGCGGGAGCCCCCGCGGCCCGCCCCCCCCCGTCCGCTAGTGCCGCGTCGGTCAGGGTTCGCCCCGCTCGCCGCCCTGGCACGCACGCTCGCCGCGTTGGCCGAAAGCCCGGGCAGGACGACTACACGCGGCTTCCGGCCGCCCGGCGATCGCACGTGCCAGGGCGCCTCGCCACCGGGCAAACCCTGACCGACGCGGTACTAGTCGGAGTCGTCACCCGCCTCGATCCCCAGCCCCGGCAGGAGGTTCGGGAGGAGCGGCGGGATGGTGATGTCCGGCTCGGGGAGCCGGGGAGCGCCGTCCGGTGACGCCGACGTGCCGTCCTCGCCGGGAGACGGTTCCAGCAGATCGCCGGGATCGGGGAGAAGCCTCTCCCCGTCCGGGGCGGCGGATCCGGACGAGCCGGACGGGCTGGGCCGCCGTCCACCGTCCCGGTCGCCCTCCTCCGCGCCGTCCGCACCGCTCTCACCGGGCGCGGGCGACGGCGGCCGGGCCGTACGGCCGGCGCCTGGCCGTTCGCCGCGTTCGGTGCCGGAGACGGAGTCGGTGTCCTCCTGCCCGGGGTCCAGCAGGGACCGCAGCGGGCCGACCTCGTCCTCTATGGCGTCGAAGAGCGAACTGACCTCTTCGCCCACGTCGGTGAGCTGGACGGGGAGGCCCGCGCGTACCTCGTCCCACCTGGTGCGGTGGGACTGGGAGAAGGACGACAGCGAGCGGATCGGTGCGATCTCGCCCTCGCGCTCGTACGCCTGGCTGAGCAGCCGGTGGCCCTCGGAGACGTCGTCGCGCATGTGGGAGAGCGTCCTGCGGATGTCGCCGAGCGACTCGTGGTCCAGCGGGCCCGATCGGCCGCGCTCCAGCAGGCGCCGGGCCTCGTTCAGCCGTGTGGAGGCGTGGTCCAGATGGACTCTGCCGCGGTCGGTCTCGTCGCCCGCCATTCCGAGTCTGAGATCCTCCATGCCCAGTTTGAGGCTGTAGAGGGTGTCGCCGGGCAGGGCGTCGGTGCTGGCCACGGCGGCTCCGCCGAGGGCGCCCGCCGCGACGCCGATGCCCAGGCCGCCCGCCGCCAGTCCCCTGGTCAGCCGTGTCCTGGGACGCAGCCTGCGCAATGCTCCCAGCGAAGAGGCCCGGTGGGACCCGCCGCGCCCCGCGCGGGCGGAGCGCGGGCCGGGGACCGAGGCGCTCTCGCCGACTCCGGCGAAGGCGCTCTCCGCGGCGGCGAGGAGCCGCGCCCGCTGGGCGGCCTTGACGCCGGGGTCCAGCGCCGGTCGCGGCAGGGCGCCGAGCCTGTCCGCCAGCGACAGCAGTGTCGTCCGCTCGTCGGGCGGTCCGCTCTCCGGCGCGGCTTGCGTCCTCTTCGCCGCCCCGGCCGGGGCGGCGGAGGCGGCGCCCCCGGACCGGTCGGCCGCCGTACCCTCGGGCTCGCGCTCGTCGAGGGCCTGGGCGAAGGCGTTTGCCCGCCGGCTCGGCGATACGGCTCCCATCACGGGCGGCACCTCCTCTCGTCAGCACAGTCGACTCCCTGCCCCACAGGAGGGTTGCACGGCCGTGCGGCGGCGGCTCGGAAGCCGCAGTCCGGACGCGACGGGCCGCGGGGAGTCTGCAAACCGCACAACGACCACCGGTCGAGGGGGTTACGCCCCGGGGGAGGCGCGATCACCCCGCCGCCCCCCGCCGAACGGAACGTTACCACGCGTCACCGTGTGTCATCGGCTGTCCTCCGGCAGCAGCCGGGCCAGGGTCCGCACCGCCCGGTACTGGAGGGTCTTGATCGCGCCCTCGTTCTTCCCCATGACCCGCGCGGTCTCGGCGACCGACAGCCCCTGCAGGAAGCGGAGCGTCACGCACTCCTGCTGCTGTGGGTTGAGGCGGCGGACGGCGTCCAGCAGGGCGGCGTTGGAGAGGGACTCCAGGACCGAGTCCTCCGGGCTGCGCTCCACCTCGTTGGCGTCGAGCATCTCGCCGGTGGTCACTTCGAGGCGGAAACGGCTCGACTTGAAGTGGTCCGCGACCAGGTTGCGCGCGATGGTGACCAGCCAGGCGCCGAAGTCCCGGCCCTGCCAGGTGAAGGTTCCGATCCGGCGCAGGGCGCGCAGGAACGTCTCGCTGGTGAGGTCCTCGGCCGTGGCCCGGCCGCCGACACGGTAGTAGATGTAGCGGTAGACGGTGTCGGAGTACTGGTCGTAGAGGTGTCCGAAGGCCTCGGCCTCGCCGCCCTGGGCGCGTTCGACGAGGTCCATCATGCGGCGGCTGTCGCCGTCCACCGGCCGCCGGACGGTGCCCGAGGCGGCCGCGGCGCGGGCGCGCCGGCCCCCCGCGGCGGTGCCGGCGGCTCCCTCGGCCAGCGCGTAGACGGGGCCTGCGGGGACAGGTGCGGCGAGGGCGGGAACGGCGTGCGCGGAGGGGACGAGGACGCGCAGTTGGTCGATGACCAGCGTGCGCAGCGCAGCCAGGCCCGAGGCGTCAACCCCGACGTGTGGGTACACGGGACTCCCAGAGGCAGAGCTTCCATCACGTGCAGTGCGGGACCGCCCGCCCGTCACAGGGGCGTGTGGACACCGGATTGCGTCTGAGGAGAATAACGCTTCGTGCAGGGGGTGCTACACCTGGTCGCCGAAATCGCCGGTTAGGTTCGGTCTGCTATGCGTTTACGGCCGCCCGGGCGGCGAACCGGGGTGCTGGTCCGATCGTTTCGTGCCACTTTCCGATCGGCGGGCGGTTCGCTTGTGGCCGGCGGGCGATCCCGTTCGAACGGGCGAGCGGTGCTGGGGCCCGCGCCGCGGGCTCCGGTCGCGGTCCCGGCGGCGGGCTCAGCGGCGGCGGCGCTGGATCGCCATGGCCGCGGCGGCGCCTCCGGCCACCGCGCCCACCCCGGCCGCGGCCGGGATGCCCACCTTCGCGGCCTTCCTGCCGGTCCGGTAGTCGCGCAGCCGCCAGCCCCGCGCGCGTGCGTGGGCGCGCAGTCTGCTGTCGGGGTTGACGGCGTAGGGGTGCCCGACCAGCGAGAGCATCGGGATGTCGTTGGCCGAGTCGCTGTACGCGGCGCAACGGGAGAGGTCCAGATCCTCGGCGGCGGCCAGCGCGCGTACCGCCTCCGCCTTCGCCGGGCCGTGCAGCGGCTCGCCGACCAGGCGCCCGGTGTAGACGCCGTCGACGGATTCGGCGACCGTGCCCAGGGCGCCGGTCAGCCCCAGCCGGCGGGCGATGATCGTGGCGGTCTCCACGGGGGCCGCGGTGACCAGCCACACCTTCTGGCCCGCGTCCAGGTGTGCCTGGGCCAGCGCGCGGGTGCCCGGCCAGATCCGGCCGGCCATGTACTCGTCGTAGATCTCCTCGCCGATCTCCATCAGCTCCGAGACGCGGTGGCCCTTGACGATGGACAGCGCGCTGTCACGGGCGTCCTGCATGTGCTCGGCGTTCTCCGACCCCGCGAGCCGGAACCAGGCCTGCTGCCAGGCGAAGCGGAACAGCTCGCGCTTGTGGAAGAACTTCCGCTTGTACAGGCCGCGGCCGAAGTGGAACAGGGCCGCGCCCTGCATGACCGTGTTGTCGAGGTCGAAGAAGGCCGCCGCCCTGGCGTCCCCGTGCACCGGGAACTCCGGTTCCGCCGGCTTCCCCGCCTCGCCGGGAGGGAGCGCGTCGACCTCCCGCGAGGTCTTGCGCGCCGCCTCGGCGGCGGCCTCGCCTGCGAGAACGCTGCGAGCCGTCGCCGAACGCCTGCGGGGAACGAGCCATCCAAGTGCGGCCATGCCGCGAGCATAGCCAGTGTTCCACGGGGTTCCGGTGACGGAGAGGTGTCGGCAGGGCGGGGACTGAGCCAACCGGGGAGAGCGCGCTCCCGGCCCCGCCGGGGACGGGGGCCGGGGGAGGGCGGTGACCGGGCGCGGCGGCACAATGGCGGTCATGAGGACCGTCACTCTCATCGGCAAACCCGGGTGCCATCTGTGCGACGACGCACGCGCGGTGGTCAGTGAGGTGTGCGCGCAACTGGGCGCGCGCTGGGAGGAGAAGGACATCACGCAGGACGAGGAGCTGTACCGCCGCTACTGGGAGCAGATCCCGGTGGTGCTGGTGGACGGCGCGCAGCACGACTTCTGGCGGGTGGACCCGCGGCGGCTGCGCGCGGCGCTGGAGGGGTGACCGCGGCGGCGGGGGCGTTCGCCGGGGGCCCGTGCGGAGAGGGCCCGCCCCCCGGGGGTTCGACCGCGTCTCGACCGCTCCTCAGGACGTTCCACGGCCGACGGGCGTATACGTGGGAGGTGAGCCGGGCGGGATCCGGTTCCGTCCTGGGCGTGTGGCACCGGTCACTTTGGCCGGACAAAGCGGACACCGTCTTTGTGCACACGTTCACAAAGACATAGCCTGGGCGGGACGGAGCGGTCCGGACGCATGTCCAGCGGGTGTCCAGCGGGACCGCTCACCGCTTCGCGCAGACGGCAGGAGCAACGTGGCAACTGGCCGAACACACCGACCGGCGACCCGTAGCCGAGGGATCCCCGAGGCCACCGTCGCCCGGCTTCCGCTGTACCTGCGGGCGCTCACCGCGCTCTCCGAGCGCTCGGTGCCCACGGTCTCCTCGGAGGAGCTGGCGGCCGCCGCCGGCGTCAACTCCGCCAAGCTGCGCAAGGACTTCTCCTACCTCGGCTCGTACGGCACGCGCGGTGTGGGCTACGACGTCGAGTACCTCGTCTACCAGATCTCCCGTGAGCTGGGCCTGACGCAGGACTGGCCCGTCGTGATCGTCGGCATCGGAAACCTGGGCGCCGCGCTCGCCAACTACGGAGGCTTCGCCTCCAGGGGCTTCAGAGTCGCCGCGCTGATCGACGCGGACCCGTCGATGGCCGGGAAGCCGGTCGCGGGCATACCCGTGCAGCACACCGACGATCTCGAGGCGATCATCGAGGAGAACGGCGTCTCCATCGGTGTCATCGCCACCCCCGCCGGAGCCGCGCAGCAGGTCTGCGACCGGCTCGTGGCCGCCGGGGTGACCTCCATCCTCAACTTCGCGCCGACCGTGCTGTCCGTGCCGGACGGCGTGGACGTGCGCAAGGTCGACCTCTCCATAGAACTGCAGATCCTCGCCTTCCACGAGCAGCGCAAGGCCGGTGAGGAGGCGCCCGGCGAAGCCGGCGGCGACACCACCCCTCCCGCGGCGCCGCCCGCCGCGGCCGTACGCCGACGCGGCGAGGGGACCGAACAGGGACCTGACGGGGACGTGCCCGCGGTGATGCCGGCATGAACGAACGAGCGGCCGTGAGACACCTCACGCGCGCACCGCACGCCGTACGGCCCGAGCGGAGCGGAGGACGCGCATGAGCCTGCTGGTAGTGGGGCTGAGCCACCGCAGCGCACCGGTGAGCGTCCTGGAGAGGGCCTCGCTGGCGCCCGAGGTGCGCGGCAAGCTCCTGCAGGACGCGGTCGGGGCCGAGCCCGCCTCCGAGGCCGCGGTGCTCTCCACCTGCAACCGCACCGAGCTCTACGCCGACGTCGACAAGTTCCACGCCGGCGTCGCCGAGCTGTCCTCCCTGCTGGCCCGCTACAGCGGCGTCGGCCTGGAGGAACTGACCCAGTACCTGTACGTCCACTACGAGGACCGGGCCGTCCACCACCTGTTCTCGGTGGCCTGCGGGCTGGACTCGATGGTCGTCGGCGAGGGCCAGATCCTCGGCCAGATCAAGGACGCGCTGGCCGTGGCGCAGGACCAGCACACCGCCGGGCGGCTGATGAACGACCTGTTCCAGCAGGCGCTGCGGGTCGGCAAGCGGGCGCACAGCGAGACCGGCATCGACCGGGCCGGGCAGTCCCTGGTCACCTTCGGCCTGGAGCAGCTCGCCGGCGAGCGCCCGGTCGCCGAGTGGGCGCGCGGCCGGCGCGCCCTGGTGATCGGCGCCGGCTCGATGTCCTCTCTGGCCGCCACGGTGCTGGCGCGCGCGGGCGTCACCGAGCTGGCGATCGCCAACAGGACGCTGGAGCGCGCCCGGCGCCTGGCCGCCGGGCTCCACGGCGGCGGGCTCACCGCGCGCGCCGTGCCCGCCCACGAGATGCCCGCCGAGCTTCCGCACGCGGACATCGCCGTCTCCTGCACCGGCGCCACCGGACTGGTGCTGACGGCCGACGACCTGTCGGCCGCGCTCGCCGCGCGCGCCGGCTCCCCCGGACCCCGCGACTCCAGCGGTTCCCGCGAGGAGCCGATGGCGCTGCTCGACCTGGCCATGCCCCGTGACATCGACGCCGCCGCGCACCGCCTGGAAGGCGTACGGTTGGTGGACATCGAGTCGCTGGCCGAGGCATCCGCCGACGCGCCCATGGCCGCGGACGTCGACAAGGTGCGCGGCATCGTCGCCGACGAGGTCGCGGCCTTCGGTGCGGCCCAGCGGGCCGCGACGATCACACCCACCGTGGTCGCGCTGCGCGCCATGGCCGCCGATGTCGTCACGGCCGAGATGGCGCGCCTGGACGGGCGCCTCCCCGGACTCGACGCCAAACAGCGCGCCGAGATCACCCAGACCGTGCGCCGAGTCGTCGACAAGCTGCTGCACGCGCCGACCGTGCGCGTCAAGCAGCTCGCCGGCGAACCGGGCGGCGCCGGATACGCCGACGCGCTGCGAGAGCTCTTCGACCTCGACCCGCAGACCGTGGCGGCCGTCAGTAACCCCGAACAGGAGCGGCAATGAGCACCAAAGCACCCCAGCCGCTGAAGCTGGGCACCCGCCGCAGCCGACTCGCCATGGCCCAGTCCGGGCAGGTGGCCGAGCGCGTCCGGCGGCTCACCGGCAGGCCCGTCGAGCTGGTGGAGATCACCACCTTCGGCGATGTCTCCCGTGAGCACCTCGCCCGGATCGGCGGCACAGGGGTCTTCGTCTCCGCGCTGCGCGACGCGCTGCTCGGCGGCGAGATCGACTTCGCCGTTCACTCGCTGAAGGACCTTCCCACCAGCCAGCCGGAACAGCTGGCGCTGGCGGCCGTGCCCGTACGGGAGGACCCCCGTGACGCGCTGGTCGCCCGTGACGGCCTCACCTTCGAGGAGCTGCCCGACGGGGCGCGGGTCGGTACCGGCTCGCCGCGCCGCATGGCGCAGCTGGCCGCCTGGGCCCGGTCGCTGGGCCGGGACGTCGAGATCGTGCCGATCCGGGGCAACGTCGACACCCGCATCGGGTACGTGCGCTCCGGCGAACTGGACGCGGTCGTCCTCGCCGCCGCGGGCCTCAGGCGCGTCGGCCTGATCGGCGAGGCCACCGAACTGCTCGACCCCGGCGCGGTGCTCCCCGCACCCGGCCAGGGGGCGCTGGCCGTCGAGTGCGCGGCCTCGCGCACGGACCTCGCAGCCCTGCTCGCCGAGCTCGACGACCCGCGCACGCGGGTCGCCGTGACCGCCGAGCGAACCCTGCTCTCCGCTCTGGAGGCCGGTTGCAGCGCGCCCGTCGGCGCACTGGCCGATTTCCCGGCGGAAGGGCAGGATGTCACCGAGCTGCGTCTGCGCGGTGTCGTCGGCACGACCGACGGCACCACACTGGTGCAGTTGTCCACCACCGGTCGCGTACCGGCGTCCGACGGTGAGCTGTTCTCCCTGGCCCAGGCCATGGGGCGCGAGCTCGCCGGCGAGATGCTCGCCAAGGGCGCGGCCGGTCTGATGGGGGAGCGAGCACATTGAACCCCACCACCGATCACTCGTACGGCGCCCACGGGCACGTCACCTTCCTCGGCGCCGGGCCCGGAGACCCGGGACTGCTGACGCTTCGCGCCGTCGAGGCGCTGGCGCAGGCCGATGTACTGGTCGCCGACCCGCAGGTGTACGACGTCGTGCGGGCGCACGTGCGGGCAGGTGCCGACACCCCGCTGCAGGCAGCGGGTGACGACACGTCAACAGCCTCCGCGGGTGCCGACGATGCCGTAAATCTTGTCATGCGGGCCGTGCGCGGCGGCAAGCGGGTCGTCCGTGCGGTCGCCGGCGACCCCGGACTCGACGCGGACGCGGCGAGCGAGATGCTGGCCTGCGCCTCCGAGGGTGTCACCTTCGAGGTCGTGCCCGGCATCGCCAACGCGGTCGGGGTCCCCGCCTACGCGGGTGTGCCGCTGCGCAACGGTCACGGCGCGGACGTGCGGTTCCTGGACGCGCGGACCGCCGACGCCCAGGCGTGGAACGAGGTCGGCTCCAGCGACGCCACCCTGGTGGTCTCCACGACGCTGGAGACGGTCGCCTCCACCGCCGCCGAACTGGTCACGGCGGGCCGCAAGCCCGACACCCCGCTGACGGTCACCGTCGACGGCACCACCACCCGGCAGCGCACCTGGACGGCGACGCTGGGATCCATCGCCCAGACCCTCAAGGCCGCCAAGGTGCTGCCCGCGGCGAACGGCTCCCGGCCGGCGATAGCCGTGGTCGGCGAGCTCAGCGCCGCCGCGCAGCGCGACCGGCTGGCGTGGTTCGAGTCCAAGCCGCTGTTCGGTTGGCAGGTGCTGGTGCCCCGCACCAAGGAGCAGGCCGCCTCGCTCTCCGACCAGCTGCGCTCCTACGGCGCGGTGCCCAGCGAGGTGCCCACCATCGCCGTGGAACCCCCGCGCACCCCGCAGCAGATGGAGCGTGCGGTCAAGGGCCTGGTCACCGGGCGCTACGAGTGGATCGCCTTCACCTCGGTCAACGCGGTCAGGGCGGTGCGCGAGAAGTTCGAGGAGTACGGCCTGGACGCCCGCGCCTTCGCCGGGATCAAGGTCGCGGCCGTCGGGGAGCAGACCGCGAAGGCGCTGGTCGACTTCGGCGTCAAGCCCGACCTGGTGCCCAGCGGCGAGCAGTCCGCGGCCGGGCTGCTGGAGGACTGGCCGCCCTACGACCCGGTCTTCGACCCGATCGACCGCGTCTTCCTGCCGCGCGCCGACATCGCCACCGAGACGCTGGTGGCGGGTCTGATCGAGCTGGGCTGGGAGGTGGACGACGTCACCGCCTACCGGACGGTGCGCGCCTCGCCGCCGCCGGCGGAGACCCGGGAGGCGATCAAGGGCGGCGGGTTCGACGCCGTGCTGTTCACCTCCTCCTCCACCGTCCGCAACCTCGTCGGGATCGCGGGCAAGCCGCACAACGTGACGGTGATCGCCTGCATCGGCCCGGCGACGGCGAAGACCGCCGAGGAGCACGGGCTGCGCGTGGACGTCATGGCGCCGGAGCCGTCGGTGCACAGGCTGGCCGAGGCGCTGGCGGGGTTCGGCGCCAGGCGCCGGGACGCGATGATCGAGGCCGGCGAGGCGGTGCAGCGGCCCAGCGAGAAGCGTCCGGCCAGGAGGAGGGCACGGACATCGTGACGATCGGGAGCACCTACGGCGGCGGCTACGGCAGTGGTTACGACCGGGGGCGCGGCGGCTACGGGGACTTCCCCGTGGTGCGCCCCCGGCGGCTGCGCACCACTCCGGCGATGCGCCGGATGGTCGCCGAGCACCGGCTCCACCCGGCCGATCTGATCCTGCCCGTCTTCCTGCGGGAGGGCATCGCCTCCCCCGTGGAGATCTCCTCGATGCCGGGCGTGTACCAGCACACCCGCGAGACCCTGCGCAAGGCGGCGGCCGAGGCCGTGGCCGCGGGCGTGGGCGGGATCATGATCTTCGGCGTGCCCGAGGAGGGGAGGAAGGACGCCACCGGCTCCTGCGGCACCGACCCGGACGGCATCCTCCAGGTGGCGCTGCGCGACGTGCGCGCGGAGGCCGGGGACGACCTGGTCGTCATGTCCGACCTGTGCCTGGACGAGTTCACCGACCACGGCCACTGCGGCGTCCTGGACGAGCGCGGCCGGGTGGACAACGACGCCACGCTGGAGCGGTACGCCGAGATGGCGTGCGTCCAGGCCGAGGCGGGCGCGCACGTGCTGGGGCCCAGCGGGATGATGGACGGCCAGGTCGCCTTCGTCCGCCGCGCGCTGGACGAGGCCGGTCACCAGGACGTGTCGCTGCTGGCTTACACGGCCAAGTACGCCTCCGCGTTCTACGGTCCCTTCCGCGAGGCGGTGGACTCCTCGCTGACGGGCGACCGCAAGGCATACCAGCAGGACCCGGCCAACGCGCGGGAGTCGATGCGCGAGCTGGCGCTCGACCTCGCCGAGGGCGCGGACATGGTGATGGTCAAGCCCGCGCTGCCCTACCTGGACGTGCTGCGCCGGGTGGCGGACGCGGTGGACGTGCCCGTGGCCGCCTACCAGGTATCCGGCGAGTACGCGATGGTCGAGGCCGCCGCGCAGCGCGGCTGGATCGAGCGGGACCGGGCGATCATGGAGACGCTCACCGGCGCCAGGCGGGCCGGCGCGGACATGATCCTGACCTACTGGGCGACGGAGGTGGCCCGGCGGCTGCGCTGAGCCCCCGGCCCCCGGGCGTGCCCGGGGCCGGGCCCGTGGGGCCGGTGTCGGTCGCGGGGGAAACCGTCCGTGGTGATGGTGAGTTCCACGGACGTGTCGGTGATCTTCACGGGCTCGCCGAAGTCGACGGTCAGCTCGCCGCCGTCCTCGACGCCGGAGAGGGCGGTCCACATCCGGATCGGCACCCGTGCCCCGGGAACCTCGGTGTACGACATGTTCGTTCATCCCCCTGGCGAAGAAGTGTGAGCACACGCTGCCGCATGCGTGTGAGTCGTGTACGGATCGCGTGCGAACCGCGTACGTCCGCACACAGAAGACGGACGTATTACTGCATATGCGCCGATGGGTGAGGGTCCCGCGGCGCATATGACGGACACCGTGCGATAGACATCGTGTTCTGTTGTGGTCGTATGACGGCAACGTGTTTTCGAGTGTTCGCGTGGACGTGAGGAGTTGGGCAGTGCAGCGGAAGGCACATGCCACCGGCGCGGCGCTCGTCGCCGTGCTGGCCGTCGGGACCGTCGGCTGCACCGGCGGCTCCGGCGCGGGCGGCTCCGCGGCCGACAGCAGGCCCGGCACGGTCGGCACCGCCGCCGCCACGGCCCCGCCCGGCACCTACCGCGATCTGCCCGAGCCCTGCGGCGCGGTCGACACCGGACTCCTGCGGGTGATGCTGCCGGGCGTGGAGAGCGCCTCCCCGGAGGACGGCGCGGAGGGCGGCGACGAGACCACGGCGGCGTACGAGGGCGAGCAGACCGTCACCTACGACGACGACCGCCGGGTCGGCTGCCGCTGGAAGCACTCCACCGGCCTGGGCAGCCGCCACCTCCTGGTCGACTTCGAGCGGGTGGTGTCCTACGACCCCGCCGTCAGCGACGACGAACGGGCGGCGCGCCTGTACGAGGACATGGCGCTGGAGGCGGGCATCCCGCCCTCGTCTCCCGCGGACGAGGAGTCCCCCGGTTCCGGTAAGGAAACGGGCGGGGACGGCGGCGAGGACTCCGGCAGCACGACCGGGACGGGGAGCGGCGAGCCCGCGGAGAGCGGCGGCGACGACGAACCGGAGGTCGCCGTTCCGCAGTCCACGCCCAGCGCGGCGCTGGCCCCGCGCCCTCTGGAGGACATCGGGGACGCCGCGTACATCGACGACGAACTGGTCACCGCGGACTCGGGCGTCCACCGCGACATCACCCTGGCCTTCCGCACCGGGAACGTCATCGTCACCGTCGAGTACGAGCAGTGGGTGACGGATGAGCGCAGGCTGCCCGACAGCGCCGAACTGCAGGAGAAGGCGCTGAAACTGGCCGGCCGGCTCGTCGGGGGGTTCGAGACCTGACGCCCGCTCACCGGCCCGCCCCCGCCCCACCCGCTCCGCGCCCCCACCGGAACTGAGACGACGGACACACCCCGCCCCGGAACCGCCCGGCAGGAGCCGCGGCCGCTCCAGTGCCGCGTCAGCCGAGGTTCACCCCGCTCGCCGCGTTGGCCGAAAGCCCGGGCAGGACAAACCACACGCGGCCTCCGGCCGCCCGGCGATCGCACGCACCTGGGGCCCCCGGCCGGAGGCTGGGGGGGCCTCGCCACCGGGCAAACCCTGACCGACGCGGCGCTAGGCTGCTGCGGTGTCATCGCCCGATCGGCGTACCGTCCGACAGGGCGTGCCCGGCGCCCAGCACATCCGGAAGCGAAGGAACCATGCACCGTAACGCCACGCGCACCGCCGTCCGCACCCTCGCCTGCGCCGCCGTGCCCATGCTGCTGGCCGCGGGCTGCTCCTCCGGCTCCGGTGGCGACGACTCCGCCAAGCCCTCGCCCAGCGCGTCCGCCTCCAGCGCGTCCCCGACCCCGGCGCCGGTGAAGTTCACCACCCTGCCCGACCCATGCGAGACCCTCTCGGGGGACACGGTCGGCGACGTGGTGCCCGAGGCGAAGAAGAAGGGCAAGAACCTCGGCTCCAAGGACGCCGACGGTTACGGCACCTGTCTGTGGAGCGGGCTGGACGACTACCAGTACCGGGCGCTCACCGTCTCCCTCAAGCGGTTCGACTCCGACGTGACGCTCGGCAGCGGCGGCGAGCGGGCCGCCGAGTACGCCGGCCGGCAGGTGGCCGCCGTCTCGCAGGACGAGGAGAACGAGAAGGTCAAGGACACCCCGCTCGACGGGGTCGGCGACCAGGCGACGTCCATAGCCTTCGAGACCGAGCGCAAGGACGGCGAGAAGACCGAGGAGTACCGCGAGCAGCGGGTCGTCGCCGTCACCGGCAACGTCGTGGTGACCGTGGACTACGAGGGCGCCGGCTTCGAGACCGGCGGGACGCCGAAGGCGGAGGACATCCGCGAGAACGCGGAGAAGGCGGCGAAGGAGGCCGTCAAGGCCGTCAAGTGACCGGGCCGGGGTCCCCCGCCCCGTCACCCGCCGAGCGTACCCTGTCTTCCCCTCGGGGACCTTCCGTTCCCCATCGCCGTCCCGGCCGGGCGGCGGGCACCGGCGCCGACGACGATCTCGCGAGGACGCAGCAGTGGACCTGACACGCACTCACCGAATACTCATCGGCGTGGTCGTCGCCGGGGCGGTGGTGATCGCGGCGATCGGCTTCGCCGGATCGTACGCCGCCGTCCGCGACCTCGCCGAGCAGAAGGGGTTCGGCGGCTTCGCGCCGTTCTTCCCCATCGGCATCGACGCCGGGATCGTGGTGCTGCTCGCCCTGGACCTGCTGCTGACCTGGATCCGCATCCCCTTCCCGATGCTGCGGCAGACCGCCTGGCTGCTGACCGCCGCCACCATCGCCTTCAACGGCGCCGCCGCCTGGCCCGATCCGCTGGGGGTCGGGATGCACGCGGTGATCCCGGTGCTGTTCGTCGTCGCGGTCGAGGCCGCGCGGCACGCGGTCGGCCGGATCGCCGACATCACCGCCGACAAGCACATGGAGGGCGTGCGGCTCTCGCGCTGGCTGCTGGCCTTCCCCTCCACCTTCCGGCTGTGGCGCCGGATGAAGCTGTGGGAGCTGCGCTCCTACGACCAGGTGATCCGCATGGAGCAGGACCGCCTCATCTACGAGGCGCGGCTGCGGGCGCGCTACGGGCGTGCCTGGAAGCGGCGGGCTCCGGTGGAGGCGCTGATGCCGCTGCGGCTGGCCCGGTACGGGGTGCCGCTGGCGGAGACCGGCCCGGCCGGACTGGCCGCCGCCGGCATCGACCCGCAGGCGCTGCCCGCCGTGGGCGGGAAGGCCGCGGTCGAGAGCGGGAGGACCACGCCGGCCGAGGCGCTCCCCGCGGGGACCTCCGCGGAGCGGGAGCCCGCTCCCGGCGGGGCGGCCCGGAGCGGTGAGGGGTCCGGCTCCGGGCCGGACGGAGCCTCGGCCGCGGAGGCGGCCGGACAGGAGCGGCACGAACTGCTTCCGCCGTCCTGGCGGACCGCCGGGGAGAGAGGGGGCACGGTGAGGGAGGCCGCGCAAGAGCCGGTGCCTTCCGCACGGGAGGCGGTCACCTATGTGCGGGCCGCACCGGCGGAAAGGGCGGCTGTGGCGCCGGAGACCGTGCCGGAGACGGTGCCCCGGAACCGGTCCGCGCCGGAGGAGGCCCCCGCGACCGGGCTGACGATTCCGAGGGACCCGGCCAATCCGGGCGGGCCCCACCGCCCGCTGGGCGGGGCGCCGTCGGACAGCCGCTCCGCCCCTGTGCCGGCGCAGCGTACAGCCCGGCCGGAAGCAGAGGCGGAAGTGGCCGACGAGCCCGTCGGCATACCGGATGGGATGCCCCGCGAGGACGCCTACTACCGGGCCTACCACAGGTACATCGTGGAGAAGAGCGACTTCCCCAACCCTCACCAGCTCGCTCTGACACTCCTGGACGAGGGCATCAAGGACGCCAACGGCGGTCCCCTGAGCGAGTCCTATCTCCGCCCCTACGTACACGAGTTCAAGGACCGGTACCGGACGGGCCTGGGGGGCTGACCGCCCGCCGGGTGGCCGGCTCCGTCCGGCAGGGAGCCGAGCCCCCGGGCCGGGAGGCCGGCCCTCCCGGCCCGAGTGCGGAACGCCCCGTGCCGGGGCCCGGCACGGGCGGGCGCCTGCGTCAGGCGCCCAGCAGCTTGCGCACCCGGTCCGCGCCGACTGCCAGCAGCAGCGTGGGCAGCCGCGGGCCGGTGTCACGGCCCACCAGCAGCCTGTACAGCAGCGCGAAGAAGGCGCGCTGGGCCACCTTCAGCTCCGGCGTCGGCCTGGCCTCCGGCGACAGGCCCGCCCGGATCTTGGGCACGCCGTAGACCAGCGTGGTCAGCCCGTCCAGCGACCAGTGTTCGTCCAGACCCTCCAGCAGCAGCCGCAGCGACTCGCGCGCGTCGTCGTCGAGCGAGGCCAGCAGTTCGCTGTCCGGCTCCTCGCGCACCCGGGTGCGCTGTCCGGCCGGGACGTGGGTGCTGATCCAGCGCTGTGCGCAGTCCAGGCGCGGACGCGTCTCGTCCAGGGAGCCCACCGGGTTGTCCGGGTCCAGCTCGCTCAGGATGCGCAGCGTCTGCGCCTCGTCCCCGGTGGTGATGTCCGCGACCGAGGCCAGTGTGCGGTACGGCAGCGGGCGCGGGGTGCGGGGCAGTTCGCCGCCGGCCGTGGTGGTGGCACGGCGGTGCGCGGCGGCGTCCGCGGGCTGCGCGGCGCCCTCGGCGACCTTGCGCTCCAGGGCGTCCCACTCGTCGTAGAGCCGCTGGATCTCCTGGTCGAAGGCGATCTTGAAGGACTGGTTCGGGCGGCGGCGGGCGTACAGCCAGCGCAGCAGCGGGGCCTCCATGATCTCCAGCGCGTCGAGTGGGGTGGGCACCCCGCCCTTGGAGCTGGACATCTTCGCCATGCCGCTGATGCCGACGAAGGCGTACATCGGGCCGATCGGCTGCTCGCCGCCGAAGATCTCCCGCACCAGCTGTCCGCCGACGACGTAGGAGGAGCCGGGGGACTGGTGGTCCACGCCGGAGGGCTCGAAGACCACGCCCTCGTACGCCCAGCGCATCGGCCAGTCGACCTTCCAGACCAGCTTGCCGCGGCGGTGCTCCGACAGTGGCACCGTCTCCTCGTTGCCGCACCGGCACACGTACGTCATCCGCGTGCTCTCGTCGTCGTACGCGGTGATCGTCGTCAGGTCGCGGTCGCAGACGGAGCAGTACGGCTTGTACGGGAAGTACCCGGCGTCGCCCGTGCTGCCGTCGTCCTCGCCCGCGGCGCCCGAGCCCTCGGCGGCCTCGATCTCCGCGTCGTCCATGGGCTTGCCCTGCTTCTTCGGGGCCCTGGCGGCGCTCTCGGGCGTGACCTTGGTGCGGTAGCGGTCCAGGACGGCGTCGATGCGGGCGCGCTCGCGCATGGCGAAGAGGATCTGCTCGGTGTACGCGCCGGAGGTGTACATCTCCGTCTGGCTGATGCCGCGCACCTCGACGCCCAGTTCGTCCAGCGCCCGCACCATGGCGGCCCTGAAGTGCTCGGCCCAGCTGGAGTGCTCGCTGCCGGGAGGCGCGGGCACCAGGGTGAGCGGCTTGCCGATGTGCTCCGACCACGAGGCGTCGACGCCCTCGATGCCCGCCGGGACCTTGCGGAAGCGGTCGTAGTCGTCCCAGGACAGGATGTGCTCGCAGGGCACGCCGCGCCGCTTGATCTCGTCGGCGACGAGGTGCGGCACCATGACCTCGCGGAGGTTGCCCAGGTGGATGGGGCCGGAGGGGCTCAGACCCGAGGCGCAGACGACCGGTTTGCCGGGGGCGCGGCGCTCCGCCTCGGCGATGACCTCGTCCGCGATGCGGGAGACCCAGTCGGCCTCTGTGCTCTGAGCCACGGTCGGCACGTCCCTTTCCTGGCTGTGGTGTCCAAGCTGTGGTGTCCAAGATGACGGCTCCATTGTTTCAGACGCGGTGCGGGCCCCGCGCCCGTGACAAGCGCGCGCTCCGGTGGTGGGCCGCGTGGGATACTGGACCGGTCCGAAAACCCCACTCAGAGGAACGGCACTCCTTCATGGCCTCGGTCCCCTCCCTTGCCGCAACCGTCCACCAGCGCGTCGCGGACGCCCTCTCGGCAGCCCTGCCGGAGGCTGTGGCATCGGGTGCCGACCCCTCCCCTCGCTCTTCGGGCTGGGGAGACCCCATGCTGCGACGCAGCGACCGGGCGGACTTCCAGGCCAACGGGATGCTGGCGCTGGCCAAGAAGCTGGGGGGCAACCCGCGGGAGCTGGCGGGCAGGGTGGTCGAGGCGATGCCGGAGGCGGACGAGATCGCCGGCGTCGAGGTCTCCGGACCCGGCTTCCTCAACATCACCGTCTCCGATGCCGCGATCGTGCGGACGCTGGCGGCACGGGCGGCCGACGAGCGGCTGGGCGTGCCGTACGCCGAGCGGCCCGGCACCACCGTCATCGACTACTCGCAGCCCAACGTGGCCAAGGAGATGCACGTCGGGCACCTGCGCTCGACGGTGATCGGCGACGCGATCGTGCAGATCCTGGAGCACCGGGGCGAGAAGGTGGTCCGGCGGCACCACATCGGGGACTGGGGCACGCAGTTCGGCATGCTCATCCAGTACCTGGTCGAGCACCCGCACGAGCTGGACCACGCCTCCGGCGAGGAGGCCGGCGGCTCCGGCGCGTCCGGTGAGGCCGCGATGTCCCGGCTGAACCGGCTCTACAAGGCGTCCCGGGCGCTGTTCGACTCCGACGAGGAGTTCAAGGCGCGGGCCCGCGACCGGGTGGTGCTCCTGCAGAGCGGTGACCAGGACACGCTGGAGATGTGGCGGAGGATCGTCGGCGAGTCGATGATCTACTTCCACGCGGTCTACGACCAGCTCGACGTGGAGATCCGCGACGCCGACGTGGTCGGCGAGAGCGCCTACAACGACGATCTCCAGCAAGTCGTGAAGGAGCTGGAGGACAGCGGCGTCGCGGTCCGCTCCGAGGGCGCGCTGTGTGTGTTCTTCGACGACGTCAAGGGCCCCGACGGCAAGCCCGTCCCCCTGATCGTGCAGAAGTCCAACGGCGGTTTCGGCTACGCCGCCACCGACCTGGCCGCCATCCGCGACCGGACGGGGAAGCTGGGCGCCGACACCCTGCTGTACGTGGTGGACGCCCGGCAGGCGCTGCACTTCAAGATGGTCTTCGAGACCGCGCGCCGGGCCGGCTGGCTGCCCGAGGGCGCCGCGCGGCAGCTCGCCTTCGGCACGGTGCTGGGCAAGGACGGCAAGCCCTTCAAGACCCGTGAGGGCGAGACGGTCCGGCTGGTGGACCTGCTGGGCGAGGCCGTCGAGCGGGCCACGGCCGTGGTGCGGGAGAAGGCGGAGCAGGGCGGTCTGGAGCTGACGGAGGAGGAGATCGCCGAACGCGGCGCCCAGGTGGGCATCGGCGCGGTGAAGTACGCCGACCTGTCGACGTCCATGTCGCGCGACTACGTCTTCGACCTGGACCGGATGGTCTCGCTCAACGGCGACACCAGCGTCTACCTCCAGTACGCCTACGCCCGGATCCAGTCGATCCTGCGCAAGGCGGGCGGTGCGCGGCCCGCCGCGCACCCGGAGCTGGAACTGGCCCCGGCCGAGCGGGCGCTGGGCCTGCACCTGGACGAGTTCGCCGAGACGCTGGCGGGGGTGGCCGAGACGTACGAGCCGCACAAGCTGGCCGCGTACCTCTACCAGCTCGCCTCGCTCTACACGACGTTCTACGACCAGTGCCCGGTGATCCGGGCGGAGTCGGAGGCGGTCAGGGAGAACAGGCTCTTCCTGTGCGACCTGACGGCCCGCACCCTGCGGCAGGGCATGGCGCTGCTGGGCATCCGCACCCCCGAGCGGCTCTGAGGTCTCCGGGCTCCGGGGGCGGGCCGCGGGCCCGCTCCGGAGGGGGGATATCCGGCGCGGGCCCGCCGTTCAGCGCTCGCGGTGCACCTTGGTGTTGGACGCCTGTGCGCGGGGGCGGACGACCAGCAGGTCGACGTTGACGTGCGGGGGGCGGGTGACGGCCCAGACGACGGTGTCGGCCACGTCCTCGGCGGTCAGCGGTTCGGCGACGCCCTCGTAGACCTTCGCCGCCTGCTGGGCGTCGCCGCGGAAGCGGGTGAGGGAGAACTCCTCGGTGCGCACCATGCCGGGCGCGATCTCGACGACGCGCACCGGCTGCCCGCACAGCTCCAGGCGCAGGGTCTCGGCCAGGACGTGGGCGCCGTGCTTGGAGGCGACGTATCCGGCGCCGCCCTCGTAGGTGCCGTGGCCCGCGGTGGAGGAGAGCACGAGCACGGTGCCGTCGCCGGAGGCGGTCAGGGCCGGGAGCAGGGCCTGTGTCACGTGGAGCGTGCCCAGCACGTTGACCTCGTACATCGACTGCCAGTCGGCGGGGTCGGCGGTGGCCACGGGGTCCAGGCCCAGGGCGCCGCCGGCGTTGTTGACCAGCACGCTGCCGGGGGCGAGGGCGCCGAGCCGGGAGGCGAAGGCGTCCACGGCGGCGCGGTCGGTGACGTCCAGGGGGTGCGCCTCGGCCCGGTGCCCGCCGGCGTTCAGCTCGGCGGCGAGTTCCTCCACGCGGTCGGCGCGGCGGGCGGTGAGCACGGTGCGGTACCCGGCGGCGGCCAGTCGGCGCGCGGCGGCGGCGCCGATACCGCTGCTCGCGCCGGTGACGACGGCGGTGGGCTGCTGCTCGGCGGGCAGGGGCATGAGGGGCTCCTCGCAGGGTGGCGGGCGTTTCCGGTCGGATCGCCTCGAAGGATCTCGAAGGACAAGGCGGCCGGTTCATCCGCCCCGCGGCGCGTGTGCGATCGGCGAGGCCCCGGCCGGCCCGGCCCGCGCTCCCGCGACGGGGTCCTCAGGGCCAGACCAGGCAGTACGGCTGGTGGCCGGCCTCGTGGAGCCGGTGGCTGAAGTCCTGCCACTCGTGCAGGAGGCGGTAGACGTCGAAGGCGTCGCACGGGCCGCCCCGGTCGGGGACGGTGGACCAGATGAAGGCGGCGGCGCCCACCGACTCCTCCCCGACGCCGCGCAGCGGGTCGACGACCGTCATGGGGAGCTTGACCACGGCGTAGTCGGAGTGGAGGACGACCAGCTCCAGGGGCGGCACCCTGTGCAGCGGGACGCCCTCGATGCCGGTGAGGACCATGGCGGCCATCGTCTCCGGCTTGATCCTGGTGAACATGCCGTGACCCAGCTCGTCCCCGCCGAGCTCGTCCGGGCGCATCGTGATGGGCACACGGGCGGCTGTGGCGCCGTCCGGCGCGCCGAAGTACTTGTAGGTCACCCCCACCCGGCCACCCTTGCTGCTCCTCGTCTCCGTGCCCTCGGCCCCGGCGGTACCGGCTCCGGCCGCCCCTCCGGTCTCGCCGACCGCCCTCGCGTCGCGGTCCCGCCGGTGGCGCCCCCGCGCCCGCCTGGGTCCCCGGCCCAAGTCCCCCGTGCCCTCGCCCAGTCCGCCACCGCGCTGCATGTCACCACCCGACCACTTGCGGCCCCCGCCGCGCAACCAGATCATCGTCTCAGAGACTTCCAGAGACCTCCCCTTCTGGCGGGCTGTGAAACGCCCGGCCGCACATGCGCGCGAGGCTCTGAGACCATGGCTTGCGTGAGCTATCCGTACGATGCCCCAGTATCGCAGTCGCTGTACGACCGTGCCGCCGCCGTGACGCCCGGAGGCGTGAATTCTCCGGTGCGCGCCTTCCGCGCCGTGGGCGGTACGCCCCGCTTCATGGTGTCCGGCACCGGTCCGTACCTCACCGACGCCGACGGACGTGAGTACGTGGACCTCGTGTGCTCCTGGGGCCCGATGGTCCTCGGGCACGCCCACCCCGCCGTGGTCGAGGCGGCCCGCGCGGCGGTCGCGCGCGGTACGTCCTTCGGCACGCCCGGCGAGGGCGAGGTCGGGCTGGCCGAGGAGATCGTCGCCCGTGTCGCCCCCGTCGACCGGGTGCGGCTGGTCTCCTCCGGCACCGAGGCCACGATGTCCGCGATCCGCCTGGCGCGCGGCTTCACCGGGCGGGCCAAGGTGGTCAAGTTCGCGGGCTGCTACCACGGGCACGTCGACGCGCTGCTGGCCGCCGCCGGCTCGGGGGTGGCCACCTTCGCCCTGCCCGACACCCCCGGTGTGACGGGCGCGCAGGCCGGGGACACGCTGGTGCTGCCGTACAACGATCTGGACTCGGTCGCCGCCGCCTTCGCCGCGCACCCCGGCGAGATCGCCTGCGTGATCACCGAGGCGTCGCCGGGCAACATGGGCGTCGTGCCGCCGCGCGACGGCTTCAACGCCGGGCTCAAGCGCCTGTGCGAGGAGAACGGCGCGCTGTACGTCTCGGACGAGGTGATGACCGGATTCCGCGTCTCGAAGGCCGGCTGGTACGGCCTGGACGGCGTCGTGCCGGATCTGATGACCTTCGGCAAGGTGATGGGCGGCGGCTTCCCGGCCGCGGCCTTCGGCGGCCGGGCCGACGTGATGGCCCACCTCGCCCCCGCCGGCCCCGTCTACCAGGCCGGCACCCTGTCCGGGAACCCGGTCGCCACCGCCGCCGGCCTCGCCCAGCTCCGTCTGCTGGACGACGCGGCGTACGAGCGGCTGGACGCCGTCTCCGCCGAGATCCGCACGCTGGTCGCCGAGGCGCTGGCCGGGGAGGGCGTGGCGCACCGGCTGCAGAGCGCGGGCAACATGTTCTCGGTCTTCTTCACCGACGAGGACGTGGCGGACTACGACGCGGCCCGGCGCCAGGAGTCGTTCCGCTTCACCGCCTTCTTCCACGAGATGCTGGCCCAGGGGGTCTATCTGCCGCCCTCGGCCTTCGAGTCCTGGTTCGTCTCCACCGCCCACGACGGCCGGGCCGTCGAGCGGATCGCCGCCGCCCTGCCGTCGGCCGCACGCGCCGCCGCGCGGGCCGCGGCCGCGGAGGAGGGGGCATGACCGGCGAGCCGAACGGGGGCGCCCCGAACCCGGCGGAGTCGGCGGACCCCGCGGGCATGACGGATCCGGCGGACGTGGCGGTCACCGGCGAGACGGCGGGGGAGCGCGAGCAGCACGGCGGCGGCAGGCGCACCGTCGTCCACCTGATGCGGCACGGCGAGGTGGAGAACCCCAAGGGGATCCTCTACGGGCGCCTGCCCGGATACCACCTCTCCGACCTGGGCCGCCGTATGGCCGAGCGGGTCGCCGAGCACCTGGCCGGGCGCGACATCTCCCATGTCGTCGCCTCCCCGCTGGAGCGCGCCCAGGAGACCGCCTCGCCGATCGCCAAGGCCCACGGCCTGGACGTGGCCGGTGACGAGCGGCTGATCGAGGCGGAGAACATCTTCCAGGGCAGGACCTTCGGCGTCGGTGACGGAGCCCTGCGGCGGGTCGCCAACTGGCCGCACCTGCGCAACCCCTTCCGCCCGTCGTGGGGCGAGCCGTACATCGACCAGGTGGTGCGGATGATGGCGGCGCTGGAGGCCGCCCGGGACGCCGCCCGCGGCCACGAGGCGCTGTGCGTCAGCCACCAGCTGCCGATCTGGACGGTGCGCAGCTTCGTCGAGCGCCGCCGGCTGTGGCACGACCCGCGCAGGCGGCAGTGCACCCTGGCGTCGCTGACCACCTTCACCTTCGTCGGCGACCGGATCGTCTCGGTCGGCTACAGCGAGCCGGCCCGCGATCTGGTGCCGCCGCACCTGAGGGCCGGGGCGAAGCCGGTCAGGGGGCAGGGGGGCGGGGGCCCCGGGTTCGGCGCCTGACCGGTTCGCGCCGCCGTCCCGCGAAGGGCCGCGGGGCGGCGGTTCCGGAGCCGGTCGCGGCCGCCCGGCGACCGCATCCAGGAGTGACCCAAGTCACATCCGGACGGGGGGAGTTGTCGGGTTATCGCCCGGTGGGGCCTTTTGGCGGGGGCGGGGGAACGCCTGCGCGAGGCCCATGGGAAACTTTTCACATGTTTCTTCGCGCTACCGGCTCCCCAGGCCGATCCCGGCGGTCCGCGGCCGTCACCGCCGCGGCGGTCTGCGCGCTGCTCCTGTCGGGCTGCGGCGGTGAGGGCGGTCAGGAGCAGAGCAGCGGTTCCGGCAAGAACTACGTGGACGGAACGGGCGCGGTCACCGAGGTGGAGCCGGCCGACCGCGAGCCCGCCCCCGAGCTCTCCGGCGAGACGGTGGACGGCGAGCGGCTCGACGTCGCCGACTACCGGGGCGACGTCGTGGTCCTCAACGTCTGGGGGTCGTGGTGCCCGCCCTGCCGCGCCGAGATGCCGCACCTGGTGAAGGTGGCCGGGGAGACCGAGGACCGGGGGGTGCGGTTCGTCGGGATCAACACCCGTGACCTCGACCGCGTCCCGGCCCAGCGCTTCGAGGAGGAGTACGAGGTGCCCTACCCCAGCCTCTACGACCCCTCGGGCAAGCTCCTGCTGCGCTTCCCCAAGGGCAGCCTCAACCCGCAGGCCATCCCCTCCACCCTCGTCCTCGACCGGGAGGGGAGGATCGCCGCCCGGGCCCTCAAGCCGCTCGGCGAGGAGGAACTCCGCTCCATGATCGACCCCCTGGTCGAGGAGGAGTGAGAGGGATGCTCCACCTCGCCTCGGCCACGGGGGTCAACGAGACCGTCCTGACCGGCGGTCTGCTCCTGGCGATCCCCGTCGCCCTGCTGGGCGGGCTGGTGTCGTTCTTCTCCCCCTGCGTCCTGCCGCTCGTCCCCGGCTACCTCTCCTACGTCACGGGGATCGGGGGCGCCGACCTGGCCGAGGCGCGCAGAGGGCGGATGGTGATCGGCTCCTCCCTGTTCGTCGCGGGCTTCACGGCGGTCTTCGTCTCGGGCGGCGCCCTCTTCGGATACTTCGGCCAGACCCTCCTGGGGCACCAGGAGACGATCAGCCGGATCCTGGGCGTGGTCCTGATCGCCATGGGCCTGCTCTTCGCGGGGCTGCTCAGGGGGGTCGGGCAGCGCGAGTTCCGCTTCCACCGCAGACCGGCCGTGGGCCTGGCCGGGGCCCCCGTGCTCGGTGTGCTCTTCGGCGTCGGCTGGACCCCGTGTCTGGGACCCACACTGGCCGCCGTCAACGTGCTGGCGTTCAACGAGGCGAGCGCGGGGCGGGGGGCGCTGCTGACAGTCGTCTACTGCCTGGGTCTGGGCCTGCCGCTGATACTGGCGGCGGTGGCCTTCCGGCGGGCGATCGGCGCCTTCGCCGCGGTCAAGCGGCACTATGCGTGGGTCATGCGGATCGGCGGGGGGATGCTGGTCGCGCTGGGGGTCCTGATGCTCACCGGGGTGTGGGACCTGCTGCTGACCGAAATGCTCACCTGGACCTCCAGTTTCACCGTAGGGATCTGAGATGCCCACAGCCGATGTCGGGAAGGCCCCCGACGACACCCGGGCCGACGCCGAGGAGCGGGAGACGGGCGGCCGGATCTCCACGGCCCCCCGCGAGGACCCGGCGGTCGACGTCCCCGTTCCGGGGCCGGTGGGCTGGGCCCGCTGGTTCTGGCGGCAGCTCACCTCGATGCGGATCGCGCTGATCCTGCTCTTCCTGCTCTCGCTCGCCGCCGTCCCCGGTTCGCTGATCCCGCAGAACGGCGCGAACGCCTTCGCCGTGCGGGACTTCAGGGAGCGCAACGGGACGCTGGCGGAGGTCTACGACAGACTCCAGCTCTTCGACGTCTACAGCTCGGTGTGGTTCTCCGCGATCTACATCCTGCTGTTCGTCTCGCTCATCGGCTGCATCCTCCCGCGCAGCCGGCAGTTCGCCGGCCAGCTCCGCTCCCGGCCGCCGCAGGCGCCGCGCCGGCTGACCAGGATGCCCGCCCACACCACCTGGCGCACCGAGGCCGAGCCGGAGCGGGTGCTCCGGGCGGCACGGACGCTGCTGCGGGGGCGCCGCTTCCGCACCTCCCCGGCCGAGGAGCCCGGAGTGCCGGACGGGTCCGGCGGGTCCGGCGGGTCCGGCTCGGGGGACTCGGTCGCGGCCGAGAAGGGTTACCTGCGCGAGGCCGGGAACCTCGTCTTCCACATCTCGCTGATCGTGATGCTGCTCGCCTTCGCGGCCGGGCAGCTGTGGAACTCCGAGGGCGGCAAGCTCATCGTGGAGGGCGACGGGTTCTCCAACACGCTCGTCCACTACGACGACTTCACCTCCGGGTCGCTGTACGACACCGGCGACCTGGACGTCTTCGGCTTCACGCTGGAGGAGTTCCACGCCTCCTTCGAGCGCACCGGCCCGCAGCGCGGCACCGCGCGCACCTTCCGCGCCGACGTCTCGTACTGGGAGGGCGCCGACGGCCCCGAGAAGAAGACCTCCATCGAGGTCAACCACCCGCTGAAGGTCGGCGACTCCAAGGTCTTCCTGGTCGGCCACGGCTACGCGCCGGTCGTCACCGTCACCGACGGGCAGGGGAAGATGGCGTACCGGGGCCCGGTGCCGTTCCTGCCGCAGGAGAGCCTGGGCCTGACCTCCACGGGCGTCATCAAGGTCACCGACTACCGCGACAAGGACGGCGAGAAGGAGCAGCTCGGCTTCCAGGGCATCTTCACGCCCACCTACGGGATCGACGCGGAGCGCGGGCCGCACTCGACCTTCCCCGAGCTGGACTACCCGGTGCTCTCCCTCAACGCCTTCCACGGTGACCTGGGCGTCGACGCGGGACTCCCGCAGAACGTCTACCAGCTCGACACCGACAAGATGGAGCAGTTCGAGGCCGAGGACGGCGACCTGTTCCGGGCCGACCTGCGCCCCGGCGAGTCGGTGGAGCTGCCGGACGGCGCGGGCACGCTGACCTTCGACCGCGTCGAGCAGTGGGCCAGCTTCCAGATCTCCCAGGAGCCCGGGGAGGGCTGGGCGCTGGGCGGGGCCGTCGCAGCCGTGCTCGGCCTGGCCGGCTCGCTGTTCGTCCGGCGCCGCAGGGTGTGGGTCCGCGCCCGGCGCGGCGCGGACGGCGTCACCGTGGTGGAGATGGCCGGGCTGGGCCGCAGCGAGTCCGCGCGGCTCCCCGAGGAACTGGGCGAGCTGGCCTTCGCCCTCCAGGACGACGCGCCGCCCGCGGCGGAACCGGCCGCCGGCCGGGACGCGGGGGGAAGCACAGGGGGGACCGCAGAAGACGTACCGGCTGCCACCGAGGACGCCGGCCCCTCGTCACGAGGAGAGAACGAGTGAACCCAGTGGACATCGCCGTCGCAGCCAACGAGGGTCTCGCCGAGTTCAGCAACCTGCTGATCAAGTCGGCGATGGCCGTGTACGCCCTGGCCTTCGTCGCGCACATCGTGGAGTGGGTGTTCGGCAGCCGCAGCAAGGTGGCCCGCACCGCCGCCGCGCTGACCGCCGACGGTTCCGGAAAGCCCGCGGGCGCCCGGAGCACCGCCGCGGGGAAGGGTGCCGACAAGGTCTCCGTCACCGTGCGCACCTCCGGCGGCGGCACGGAGGTGCTGGAGCGGCCCGCGGTCGTCACCCGCTCCGCCCCGGGCCGCCGGGCCGGTGTGCCGGACGGTCCGGGCGCGCACGGCGGCGACGAGCGGGGCGACCTGTACGGCCGGATCGCCGTCTCGCTCACCGTGCTGGCCTTCCTGCTGCACTTCGGCGCGGTGCTCACCCGCGCCCTGTCGGTCCAGCGCGCCCCCTGGGGCAACATGTACGAGTTCTCGACGGCCTTCTCGATGGTCGCCGTCGGCGCCTACCTGGCCTTCCTGGTGGCGAAGAAGGACATCCGCTGGATCGGGCTGCCGCTGGTGACCACCGTGCTGCTCGACCTGGGCCTGGCCATCGTGGTCTTCTACACCGAGAGCGACCAGCTCGTCCCGGCGCTCGACTCGTACTGGATGTGGATCCACGTCTCGCTGGCCATCGTGTGCGGCGCGCTGTTCTACCTCGGCGCGGTCTCCACGCTGCTGTACCTGTTCCGGGACCGCCACGAGGCCAAGCTGGAGGCCGGCGGCCGGCCGGGCGCCTTCGCCACCTCCGTGCTGGAGCGACTGCCCAGCTCCGCCTCGCTGGACGGCTTCGCCTACCGCGTCAACGCCGCCGTCTTCCCGTTCTGGACCTTCACCATCATCGCGGGCGCCATCTGGGCCGAGAACGCCTGGGGCCGCTACTGGGGCTGGGACCCCAAGGAGACCTGGTCCTTCATCACCTGGGTCGGCTACGCGGCGTACCTGCACGCCCGTGCCACGGCGGGCTGGAAGGGGCGCAAGGCGGCGTACCTGGCGCTGATCGCCTTCCTGTGCTTCCTGTTCAACTACTACGGCGTCAACGTCTTCTTCGACGGCCTGCACTCCTACGGCGGGGTGTGACCGCCCCGACGTGACGCGAGGCGACGCGGGCGCGCTCTCAGGAGGCGGCGGGCGGGGTGGTGTCCTCCGGCCCGCCGTTCTCCCTGTCGGCCTCCCTGCCGGAGCTGTCGGCGCCGCCGGCCTTCCTGCCCCGCTCCTCACCGGACTCCGGCTCCCGCTTCCGTTCCGGCTCCGGCGTCTCGGGGCGCTGCCGTCCGTGCTCATTGATCGACTTCAGGAAGTCGGGGTTGTCGTCCGGCGCGACCCAGCGGCGCTCGGCGGAGCGGGTGGCGCCGTAGGGCGCGTTCCTGCGCGGCCGTCCTGCCAGGAACCAGGCGATGGGCCCGAACAGCACCGAGCCGAAGAGCACGATGATGAAGACCCATGCCAGCTTCGGCAGCTTGCGGACCTCGTCCTCGGGGGTGTTCAGGCAGTCGATGAAGGCGTAGATCCACACTGCCAGGATCAGAACGGTCGGAAGAAGCCTGAGCATTGGGCAACGCCCCCTGGAAGCGTGTAGTGCGGCAGGTGCCGGTCCCTGTGCGGGCCCGTGGTCCGGGATGCCTGGCCGGAGCCGGAGGAGGCCCCGTGACACGCCCAGGGTAATCGGTGTCGGATACTTGCCCGTATGGCATACGACGATCTCCGCTCGCTGCTGCGGGCCCTGGAGCGCGACGGCGACCTGGTACGGATCAAGGCCGAGGTCGATCCCCATCTGGAGGTCGGGGAGATCGTCGACCGGGTCCAGAAGTCCGGCGGTCCGGCGCTGCTCTTCGAGAACGTCAGGGGCTCCGACATGCCGCTGGCGATGAACGTCTTCGGTACCGACCGCCGCACGCTCAAGTCGCTGGGCCTGTCCTCCTACGACGACATCAGCGAGAAGATCGGCGGACTGCTGCGCCCCGAGCTGCCGCAGGGCTTCGTCGGGATGCGCGAGGCGTTCGGCAAGCTCGGCGCGATGGCGCACGTACCGCCGAGGAAGGTGAAGGAGGCTCCCGTCCAGGAGGTGGTCCTCACCGGCGACGACGTCGACCTGGAGAAGCTGCCCGCGCTGTTCACCTGGCCGAAGGACGGCGGCTCCTTCTTCAACCTGGGACTGACCCACACCAAGGACCCCGGGACCGGCATCCGCAACCTGGGCCTGTACCGCCTCCAGCGGCACGACCGGCGCACCATCGGGATGCACTGGCAGATCCACAAGGACAGCCGCAACCACTACCAGACGGCCGCACGGCGCGGCGAGCGACTGCCGGTCGCCATCGCCTTCGGCTGCCCGCCCGCCGTCACCTACGCCTCCACCGCGCCGCTGCCGGGCGACATCGACGAGTACCTGTTCGCCGGGTTCCTCCAGGGCAGGCGGGTGGAGATGGTGGACTGCGAGACGGTGCCGCTCCAGGTCCCCGCCCGCGCCGAGGTGGTGCTGGAGGGGTGGCTGGAGCCGGGCAGGATGCTCCCGGAGGGGCCGTTCGGCGACCACACCGGCTTCTACACGCCGCAGGAGGACTTCCCGGCCCTGACCGTCGACTGCGTGACGATGCGCAGACGGCCGGTCTTCCAGTCCATCGTCGTGGGCCGTCCGCCGACGGAGGACGGGCCGCTGGGCCGGGCGACGGAACGCTTCTTCCTGCCGCTGCTGAAGATCATCGTCCCGGACATCGTGGACTACCACCTCCCCGAGGCGGGCGGCTTCCACAACTGCGCGATCATCTCGATCGACAAGAAGTACCCCAAGCACGCGCAGAAGGTGATGTCCGCCATCTGGGGCGCGCACATGATGTCGCTGACCAAGCTGATCGTGGTGGTCGACTCCGACTGCGACGTCCACGATCTGCACGAGGTCGCCTGGCGCGCCCTGGGCAACACCGACTACGCCCGCGACCTCCTCCTCACCGAGGGGCCGGTGGACCACCTGGACCACGCCTCCTACCAGCAGTTCTGGGGCGGCAAGGCGGGCATCGACGCCACCGCCAAGTGGCCCGAGGAGGGCTACACGCGCGACGGGGGCTGGCCGGACATGGTCCTGTCCGACCCCGACACGGCCGAGAAGGTCGACCGCCGCTGGCGGGAGTACGGGCTGTGAGCGCCGTCACCGAGGGCGTCGCGGGTCCCCGGCCCGCCCGGCCCGCCGGCCGGGTCAGGGCGTTCCTGCGGCTGGTGATGATCGAGCACTCGGTCTTCGCGCTGCCCTTCGCCTACATCGCCTCGCTCACCGCGATGTTCCTGGACGACGGCACGGTCCACTGGCGGGAGCTGCTCCTGGTCACCGTCGCGATGGTGGGGCTGCGGACCTTCGCGATGGCCGCCAACCGGATCATCGACCGGGAGATCGACGCCCGCAATCCGCGCACCGCGGGGCGCGAGCTGGTCACCGGGGCGCTGTCGGTGCGCACCGCGTGGGCCGGGGCGCTGGTCGCGCTCGCCGTCTTCCTGGGAGCCGCCGCGCTGCTGAACCCGCTGTGCCTGATGCTCGCGCCCGTCGCCGTGGTGCCGATGGTGGTCTACCCGTACGGGAAGCGGTTCACCGACTTCCCGCACGCCATACTCGGGCTCGCGCAGGCCATGGGGCCCGTGGGCGCCTGGATCGCGGTCACCGGCGCCTGGTCGTGGGAGGCGCTGGTCCTGGGGCTGGCGGTGGGCGTGTGGATCGGCGGCTTCGACCTGATCTTCGGCTGCCAGGACGTGGCCGCCGACCGGGCCCACGGGGTGCGGTCCGTCCCGGCGCGCTTCGGCATAGCCGCCGCGCTGTACGGGGCCCGCGGCTCCCACGCCGTCACCGCGGCGCTGCTGGCCTGGTACGGGGTGCTGACCGGGGCCGGCGCGCCGTACTGGGCGGGGCTGGTGGTCGTGGTGGCGGCGTTCGTCTACGAGCACTCCATCGTGCGGCCCGGCGACCTGTCCCGGCTGAACCGGGCGTTCTTCACCGTCAACGGCTTCATCGGGATCGCGCTGTTCGGCTGCGCCCTGCTCGATCTGGTGCTGCGCGGCCTGACGGTCTGACGGTGCGGCCCCGGCCGGTCCGGCCGATCAGGTCAGGACTGGTGGTCAGGGTATCCGCCGCCGGACTCGTGAGGCCGGCGCCGACCGGCGGAACCAGAACGCCGCCAGCACCCCGCCGATCAGCCCGAACAGATGCCCCTGCCAGGAGACGCCCTGTGCCGTGGGCAGCACGCCCCACAGGATCGAGCCGTAGAGCAGCACGACCGTGATGCCCACGGTTATGTCGAGTGCGTCCCGGTCGACGAAACCGCGCACCAGCAGATAACCGAAGAGACCGAAGACCACGCCCGAGGCGCCCGCCGTCAGGGAGTTCTCCGGCGCGGTGAGCCAGACACCGAGGCCGCTGACGACGATGATCGTCAGGCAGACGGCCAGGAAGCGGCCTATTCCGCGGACGGCCGCCAGAAAGCCCAGCACCAGCAGCGGCAGGCTGTTGGCCGCCACGTGGTCCCAGCCGAAGTGCAGGAAAGCCGCCGGCACCACGTCGGCCAGCTCGTCCGTCTCGCGCGGCGAGATGCCGTAGGGGTCCAGGGAGTTGCCGGTGGCCACGTCGACGGCCTCCAGCACCCACAGCAGCGCCACCCAGGACGCCATCAGCGCCCCCGCCGACACCGCTCTGGAGGCGCGTGAGGGGCGGGACGCCCCGGCCGTCGGTCCGTACACCATCCGGTCTCTCCCGTTCGATACCGCTGTCGGTCCCGGCATCCCCGGCACCCCGGACACCACTGCCGATGCCGACGCCGGCGGCAGCGCCGCCGTCTTCCGGTCTGCCCGTTCCACCACCGCGTACGTCCTGAGAACGTCACGGAACGTGTCGGTAGTTCCGGCCGGTGCGACTCAGGGCCGGGACGAGCCCAGCTCCCCGTAGAGCACCGCGGCCATCACGTCCTGCGGATCCAGCCACCTGGCTCCCCGCGGGGCCTTCACCGGAACCGCTGAACCGGGCGCGAAGGACATCGTGAGCGGTATCTCCGCCGAACCCCCGGCGCCCGTCCCCCCGGTGAACTGCGCCAGATCCACCGTCATTCCCGACAGGACGCCGCCGCGCAGTGCCAGCTCCGCCGTGACCCGCCGGTCCGGAGCCCGCTCCAGCCAGGAGAACCCGATCCCGTCGAAGCGGTCCTCCAGCGGGGCCAGCGCCTCCGCGAGGCCGTCGGCGACCTCGCGGGCCGGGAGCGTCACCCTGACGCGCTCGGTGCCGTCCGCCCGCCCGGCGTCCCGCAGGACGGCGTGGTCGTCCAGGGCCCGGCGCACCGCGCCGATCACATGGTGCTGGGCCCGGGCGCTCTGCAGGAGGTCCACACTGTTGGCCAGCCGCTGGGCGCGCTCGCCGTACTTGCCGCCCACCGCCCGCGCGAAGTGGTCGAACTCCTCGGGGTCTATCTGCACCCACCGGCCCTCGAGCATGTCCCGGGCGGCGGCCAGGGAGGGCGGCAGGCCGTCCGCCGAGCGGGCCAGTTCGGCCGCCTGCACCACCGTCTCGCGGCTCCGGTCCGTCTCGTGCGCCAGCCGTGCCCAGTCGGCGCGCACGTAGAAGTCGGCGCCGACCGACTTGTAGGCGGCCACGTCCCGGTTGCCGAAGTTCACGGACGCGGCCGTGTCGACCCTGTCCTTCCGGCCGAGGTCCTTCAGCGGCCCGTCCGCGCCGAACACGAACGCCGTCTCCATCCGGGACAGCAGCAGCGCGTCGGTGCGGGAGGCCGCCGGGCCCATGCCCCGCTCGTGGTTGCGCCGCAGGAAGGCGTGTATCTCGTCGGCGGGGGCCTCGACGCGCACGGCGACCGACACCGTCTCCCACTCGCCGAGCCTCTCGACGGACTGGCGGGCCCTGGCCTCGGCGCCGCTCTTCTGGGGAGTCCCACAGGCGGCGGCGACCAGGAGGGCGCAGCCGGCCGCCGCCAGGCACATGCGCCCGGCGCGCGGGCTCCGGGGGGCGCCTGGGGTGCGTGAGGCGAGCGGGAGGCGCTCGGGGTGCGCGACGGGCGTGCGGGGCGTACGGGACATGCGGCGATCCAACTACTTCGGGGGCGGAGACGGCCAGGGCCCGGAGTACCCCGGTCGGCGCGGGAGGGCGGTACGGCGGCCGTTAGGCTCGGTGCCGTGAGGGACAGTGTGCGACGGCCGTGGATCGTCGGTGTATCCGGGGCGTCCGGGACGCCGTACGCCGCGTCGGTGATCCGCGCGCTGCTCGCGGCGGGCGAGGACGTGGACCTGGTGGTCAGCCGGGCCTCCCGGCTGACCCTGCTGGACGAGACCGGCCACCCCTTCCGCGACGCCCACTGGCGCGAGGACCTGCGCCGCTGGCTGGCCCGGGGCGCGGACGGCTCCCCGGGCGCGTACGACGTGGCGGTCCCCGAGTCCGGCTCCCGGACCGGCCCGGAGCCGGGCTCGGCCGGTGACGCGGCCGGCACCGTACGGTACTGGCCCGCCGGCGACCTGGCCGCGGGTCCGTCGTCCGGCTCGTACCCGGCCAGGGGCATGATCGTCGTCCCGGCCTCCACCGCGTCCGTGGCGGGCATCGCCCTGGGGCTCTCCAAGGACCTGCTCCAGCGCACGGCGAGCGTCACGCTCAAGGAGCGCCGCCCGCTGGTCGTCGCCGTGCGCGAGACGCCGCTGAACGGCCAGACGCTCAGGCACCTGGTCACCCTGGACGAGGCCGGGGCCGTGGTGCTGCCGGCCTCGCCCGCGTTCTACGCGGGGGCGGCGCACATCCAGGAACTGGTCGATTTCGTCGCCGGCCGCGCGCTGGACGCACTGGGCGTTCCGCACGATCTCTACCGCCGATGGGAAGGTGAGCTGGGGGGCGCACAGAGGCAGTCGTAGGGCGACGCCCCCGGATGCCTTAGATTCGATTACGGAAAGCTCTTGCGGTATCCGACAGCCGAACAGCCCGTACGACGGCCCGAACGACGGAAGGCACCAGGACGCATGGACGCGGTGGACAGACAGCTCATCCAGGCGCTGCGCGAGAACGGCAGGGCCTCGTACGCGGAGCTGGGCCGGCTCGTCGGCCTCTCCGGCCCCAGTGTGACCGACCGCATCAACCGGCTGGAGGCGGCCGGCGTCATCACCGGATACCGCGCGACCGTCGACGCCCCCTCCCTGGGCCTGGGCGTCACCGCCCTGATCGGCATCCAGCTCTCGGACTCCGTCGACCACGAGGACGTGGTGGAGCGGCTGCGGGACCAGGCGGAGATCGAGGACTGCTGGTTCATCGCCGGGGACGACTCCTTCATGCTCAAGGTGCGCGCCACCGACGTGGACGGCCTGGAGCGGACGATCCGCAGGCTCTCGGGCACCAAGGGCGTCTCGCGGACCCGCACCACCATCGTGCTCTCCACCAAGTGGGAGAACCGGGTCGGCGTACTGCCCACCGAGGAGGAGTGACCGCGTCCGCCGCCCGCCCGCACCCCGGGGCCCCGCCCGGTGCGCGGCGGGGCAGGCGTAGGCTCAGTGAGCCGCCCGCGAAGGACGGCCCCGCAGGACCCGCGACCCCGTACACACCGAACAAGGAGGCGGCGAGGCATGGACGCTGGGCTCAAGCGCGCGCTGGAGGAGAAGGTCCGCGCCGGTGAGCGGCTGAGCCGTGAGGACGGCATCGCCCTGTACGAGTCCGACGACCTGGCCTGGCTGGGCGGCCTCGCCCACGAGGTGCGCACCCGCAAGAACGGTGACGTCGTCCACTTCAACGTCAACCGCCACCTGAACATGACCAACGTGTGCACGGCCTCGTGCGCCTACTGCTCCTTCCAGCGCAAGCCGGGGGAGAAGGACGCGTACACCATGCGCATCGAGGAGGCCGTGCGGCTGGCCAGGGCGATGGAGGGCGACAACCTCACCGAGCTCCACATCGTCAACGGCCTCCACCCCACCCTGCCCTGGCGCTACTACCCGCGCTCGCTGCGGGAGCTGAAGAAGGCCCTGCCGGACGTCTCCCTGAAGGCGTTCACCGCCACCGAGATCCACCACTTCGAGACGATCTCGGGCCTGTCGGCCTCCGAGATCCTCGACGAGCTGATCGACGCCGGACTGGAGTCGCTCACCGGCGGCGGCGCGGAGATCTTCGACTGGGAGGTGCGGCAGCACATCGTCGACCACCGCACCCACTGGGAGGACTGGTCGCGCATCCACCGTCTGGCGCACTCCAAGGGTCTCAAGACGCCCTGCACCATGCTGTACGGGCACATCGAGGAGCCCCGCCACCGCGTCGACCACGTGCTGCGGCTGCGTGAACTGCAGGACGAGACCGGCGGCTTCCAGGTCTTCATCCCGCTGCGCTACCAGCACGACTTCGTGGACATGAAGGACGGCAAGGTCCGCAACCGGCTCCAGGCCCGCACCACCATGGCCACCGGCGCGGAGGCGCTCAGGACGTTCGCGGTCTCGCGGCTGCTGTTCGACAACGTGCCCCACGTGAAGGTGTTCTGGGTGATGCACGGCGTGCAGACGGCCCAGCTCGCCCTCCAGCACGGCGCGGACGACATGGACGGCTCGGTGGTCGAGTACAAGATCACCCATGACGCGGACAACTACGGCACCCCCGACAAGCTCACCCGGGAGGACCTGCTGGAGCTGATCCGCGACGCCGGCTTCCGCCCCATCGAGCGCAACACCCGCTACGAGATCGTCCGCGAGTACGACGGCCCGGACCCGGCGCGGCGCGAGTCGCCGCAGCCGATGCGGCTGTGATCCGGCGTCGGGCGTGACGCGGAACACCGGTGAGAACGGCTCGATGACACTGCGGTACGTACTCGATCCTCCCGTCGACCGGCGGCTGGCCGACGGAATCTGCGACCTGTGGGCGCGGGTGACCAACGCGGGCGGCGCCGTCGGCTTCGCACCGCCGGTGACCGCCCAGGAGGTACGGCCCGAGCTGGCCCGGCACCTGACGGCGATGGCCGGGGGGCGGGCGCGGCTGCTGGCGGCGTACGACGAGGAGGACCGGGTCGCGGGCACCGCCTTCCTGATGCCGAACACACACCGGCTGATGCGACACTGGGTGTGGCTGTACACCGTGATGCTGAGCCCCGACCGCCAGGGCCGGGGTGAGGGCCGGGCCCTGATGGCCGCCGTGGAGGAGGCCGCCCGGGGCATGGACGGCGTCCACGGCATCCGGCTCACCTGCCGGGGCGGGCTCGGGCTGGAGCACTTCTACGGCTCGTGCGGCTACAAGGAGGTCGGACGCGTGCCCGATGCCATCCGCGTCGCGGACGACGACCTCCGGGACGACATCACCATGTGGCTCCGGCTCAGCTGACCCGGCCACGCCGAAAGGATCCACCACCGTGACCAGCACCTCGGAGACCGGCAACACGAACACCGGACCGGACACCGCGTCCGCCGCCGCGCCGGTCCGCAAGCCGCACGCGACGCTCCGCTACACGGCCATGCGGCTGGGCGTCTTCCTCGCCTGCTTCGTGGTCGTCGCGGTGCTCGCCTACGTCGGCGTCCTGCCCGAGGCCATCGGCAAGGCCAACCCGCTGTGGCTGCTGATGCTCGCCATGGTCGTCTCTGCGCCGCTCAGCCTGGTGCTGCTGCGCCGGCAGCGCGACGAGATGTCCGTGCGGATCGCCGAGCGCGTGGACCATGCCAAGCGGAAGCTGGCCGCCAACCAGAGCCAGGAGGACTGAGGGCGGGCTCCTCGCCGCACGTAACCCTCGTCACACTCCCTCACGACGCCCCGCCGGGAATGCCCTTCCCCCCGCGGGGCGTTGTGCGTCGGCGGAAACCGTTCCGCCCAGGCGGCACCCGGGAAGACCCGGGGCCCGGTGTTAGCGTGAGGACCATGACGAGCGCAGCCCGCACCACTCCCCAGGCCAGGAGCACGATGCTCGTGGCCCGGCTGCACGTCGACCTCTGCCGCTGCCTGTCCGCGGCCTGTCGCATCGGCTGAGCCCCGCGCGACCACGGCGGCCGGGTTTCCTCCGGTGCGCTCTTCCCTCTTTCCCGGTTCTCCGGGACCGTCGTGTCCTCGACGCACGCGCAGAACCCGGAGAACCCCCCAGAGAACTCTGTCCCCGTCACATGTCCCACCGGAGTGTGTCCGTGTCCTCCAACACGCCATCCAGCGCGCCCGGCGAGCCCGGTAAGACCGCCGTGTCCACCGAGACCGCCGCGTCCACCGGGCCGAAGCGCCGCACAGGCCTCGCCAGAGTCCCCTTCTGGGCCCAGATCCTCCTCGGACTGGTCCTGGGAGCCCTGCTGGGCTGGGCCGCCCGCAGCGGCGACATCGCCTGGCTCAGCACCGCCCTCGACAGGATCGGCGGCACCTTCGTCCAGCTGCTGAAGCTGGCCGTCGGTCCGCTGGTCTTCTTCGCCATCACCGTCTCGATCACCAACCTGCGGAACGTCTCGGGCGCGGCCCGGCTGGCCGGACGCACCCTGCTGTGGTTCATGGCCACCTCGCTGATCGCCGTCGGGATCGGCCTGACGATCGGTCTGCTGACCAATCCGGGCGAGGGCACCGGACTGTCCCCGAAGGACGGCGCCCGGCCCGAACAGGCCGGTTCCTGGCTGGACTTCCTCACCGGGATCATCCCCACCGACGTGGTCACGCCGTTCACCGAGCTGAACGTCCTGCAGATCGTCTTCATGGCCGCCGTCGCCGGCATCGCCGCGCTGCGGATCGGGGAGAGGGCAGCACCACTGCTCTCCTTCGCCGAGTCGGCCCTCACCCTGCTGCAGAAGGCCCTGTGGTGGGTCATCCGGCTGGCCCCGCTGGGCACCCTCGGCCTGATCGGCCGCGCCATCGACCAGTACGGCTGGGATCTGATCGGCCAGTACGCCACCTTCACCGCCGACGTCTACATCGGCTCCCTGCTGGTGATGTTCGGCGTCTACCCGCTGCTGCTGGCCCTGGCCGCCCGCGTCAGTCCGCTGCAGTTCTTCCGCGGCGCCTGGCCCGCCATCCAGCTGGGCTTCGTCTCCCGCTCCTCGGTCGGCACCATGCCGGTGACCCAGAAGGCCATCGAACGGCTCGGGGTGCCCAGGGAGTACGCCTCCTTCGCCGCGCCGTTCGGGGCCACCACCAAGATGGACGGCTGCGCGGCGGTCTACCCGGCGCTCGCCGCGATCTTCGTCGCGGAGATCTTCGGGATCTCCCTCGGCGTCGCCGACTACGTGCTGATCGCCTTCGTCTCGGTCATCGGATCGGCCGCCACCGCCGGTCTCACCGGCGCCACCGTGATGACCACGCTGACCCTCTCCACCCTCGGCCTGCCGCTGGAGGGCGTGGGTCTGCTGCTGGCGATCGACCCGGTCCTGGACATGATCCGGACGGCCACCAACGTCGCCGGCCAGGCGGTGGTCCCGGTCGTGGTCGCGGCCCGCGAGAGGATCCTCGACCTGGACGCCTTCCGCGGCGCCCGGAGCTTCGACATCGACTCCCTCGACGGCACCGGCGGTGCCGGAGGGACGGGGGACCGCCGGAGCGGTGAGCCGGCCCCCGCCACCGCCTGACCGGGCCCCGCACGGCGCCCACCGGGCCCCGCACGCCTCCCGCACCCGGGCCCCGGGTGCGGGAGGCGTGCGGGGCCCGCGGCGTACCGCGCCGGGGTGGCGCCGCACCCCGGGCCGGGCCCGGGAAAGGCAGGAGCCCCCGCCGGGGCGGGGGCTCCTTGGGTACTGCTTATCCGGTCGTCTGCCGGCGCCGCGCCGCCCTCACGGGCGGCATACGCCGTCACGGCCAGGAGATCTGGCCGAGCCGGGCAACTCAGGCCGCGGTGACGTTCTCCGCCTGCGGACCCTTCGGGCCCTGCGTCACGTCGAAGGTGACCGCCTGGTTCTCCTCCAGGGAACGGAAACCGTTCGCGTTGATCGCGGAGTAGTGAACGAACACATCGGGACCGCCGCCGTCCTGGGCGATGAAACCAAAGCCCTTTTCGGCGTTGAACCACTTGACGGTTCCGGTAGCCATAAGCCCTCCTTGGGCCTATAAGGGTTGCCCTGCTCCAGAAGCCACTGAAGAACTCTGAAAACGACGAGAGCCCGCGGTCACATGCTCCGCAGGCTCTGTACTGCAAGGGAAACCAAACTGCAACTTGCTGTGAGCGTAGCACGGTGCCCACCGGAGTGGAAGGGTGATCATGTTCCGGCGCGCCCGTCCGGGTGAGCACCCCCGAGGAGGCGAGCCGGACCTGCGGGGATAGCCTCGCGAGGTGGACACCAATGACGCTGACCAGCCCGTCGCCGAGCCCCTGCGGAGGCGGCCCCGCGTCGGGCACATCCAGTTCCTCAACTGCCTGCCCCTCTACTGGGGACTCGCCCGCACCGGCACCCTGCTGGACCTGGAGCTCACCAAGGACACCCCGGAGAAACTGAGTGAACAGCTGGTGAACGGGGATCTCGATATCGGCCCGATCACCCTCGTGGAATTCCTCCGCAACGCCGACCGGCTGGTCGCGCTGCCCGATATCGCGGTGGGCTGCGACGGGCCGGTGATGTCCTGCGTGATCGTCTCCAAGGTGCCGCTGGACGCCCTCGACGGCGAGCGCGTCGCCCTCGGCTCCACGTCCCGCACCTCGGTGCGGCTGGCCCAGCTGCTGCTCGCCGAACGCCACGGCCTCGCCCCCGACTACTACACCTGCCCGCCCGACCTCGGCCTGATGATGCAGGAGGCCCAGGCCGCCGTGCTGATCGGCGACGCCGCGCTGCGCGCCTCCCTGCACGACGCGCCCCGGCTCGGCCTCCGGGTCCACGACCTCGGGCTGATGTGGAAGGAGTGGACGGGTCTGCCGTTCGTCTTCGCCGTCTTCGCCGCCCGCCGCGACTACCTGGAACGCGAGCCGGAGACAGTGCGGGAGGTCCACCGGGCCTTCCTCGCCTCCCGCGACCTGTCCCTCGAGGAGGTCGGCAAGGTGGCCGAGCAGGCGGCACGCTGGGAGGCGTTCGACGCCGGACTGCTGGAGCGCTACTTCACCACCCTGGACTTCCGGCTGGACCCCGAACAGCTCCACGGAATCGCCGAGTTCGCCCGCCGGACCGGACCCACCACCGGATTCCCGGCCGATGTGCGCGTCGAGCTCCTGAGCCGGGGTCGCACCCCCTCGCCGTACCGCCCCGGCCCGCCCGACCGGACGGACTGACCTGCCGAAAGGCCGTACGGGCACTGGCGTACGCTGGATCGGACGCCGTGCCGCCGCGTGGCGACCGGCCCGACCGCCAGGCCCGACCGACCCGACCGCAAGCCCGAGAGGACCGCCCGGTGACCGATAACGCCGACCTCCAGTCCGTACTCGACCGCGCCGCCGGGGGCGGGCGGATCAGCGAGGAGGAGGCGTTGGAGCTCTACCGGCACGCCCCGCTGCACGCGCTGGGTCAGGCGGCCGACACGGCACGCCGCCGCCGGTACGCGGGCACCGAGCACATCGCCACGTACATCATCGAGCGGAACATCAACTACACCAACGTCTGTGTGACCGCCTGCCGGTTCTGCGCCTTCTACGCCGCGCCCAAGGACACGGACAGGGGCTGGACGCGGGACCTGGACGACATCCTGCGCCGCTGCGAGGAGACCGTGGCGCTGGGCGGCACCCAGATCATGTTCCAGGGCGGCCACCACCCCGACTTCGGCGTGGAGTACTACGAGGAGCACTTCTCGGCGATCAAGAAGCGCTTCCCCGAGCTGGTGATCCACTCCCTGGGCGCCTCCGAGGTCGAGCACATGGCACGGATCTCGGGCGTGACGGTGGAGGACGCGATCCGCCGCATCCACGACGCCGGCCTGGACTCCTTCGCCGGAGCCGGCGCCGAACTGCTCCCCGAACGCCCGCGCAGGGCGATCGCACCGCTGAAGGAGTCCGGCGAACGCTGGCTGGAGATCATGGAGACCGCCCACCGGCTGGGCGTGGAGTCCACCTCCACCATGCTGATGGGCACCGGCGAGACCAACGCCGAGCGCATCGAGCACCTGCGGATGATCCGGGACGTGCAGGACCGCACCGGCGGCTTCCGCGCCTTCATCCCGTACACCTACCAGCCGGAGAACAACCACCTCAAGGGCCGCACCCAGGCCACGCTCTTCGAGTACCTGCGCATCCTGGCCGTCGCCCGGCTCTTCCTGGACAACGTCGCCCACATCCAGGGCTCCTGGCTGACGACGGGCAAGGAGATCGGCCAGCTCTCCCTCCACTACGGCGCGGACGACCTGGGCTCGGTGATGCTGGAGGAGAACGTCGTCTCCTCGGCCGGGGCGAAGCACCGCTCCAACCGCATGGAGCTGATCGACCTCATCCGCAAGGCCGGACGCGTCCCGGCACAGCGCTCGACGACGTACGAGCACCTGGTCGTCCACGGGGACCCGGCAGAGGACCCGGTGGACGACCGCGTCGTCTCCCACCTGTCCTCCACCGCGATCGAGGGCGGCACCGCGCACCCCGAACTGAGGCTCGTCGACGCCAACTGACCCCGCCCCGACCGAATCGCCCGCCACCGTGCTGACCATCCACACTCCGCTCGCCGTCCGCCCCACCGAGGACGGTGAGCCGCTGGACGGGCACGCGGTGGCGGTCGCGGGTGGCCGGATCGTGGCGATCGGCCCCGCCGACGGGCTCGCCGGGGCGTACCCGGCCGCCCGTGTCCGCCACTGGCCCGGCGAACTGGCCCCCGGCCGCTGCGCGGTGGACGCGGTGGCCCGGCTGGAGGCCGCCTACCACCCGGACCCGCGCGAGGTCGGTCTGCCCGGCATCCCCGACACCGAACCGCTCACGGGCTCCGCCCTGGCGGCCCTCCCGATGGACGAGATGCGCTGGGGCCACAGCGCCCGTCGCGGTCTGCAGCGTCTGCTGCGGGAGGGTGTCACCTCCGTCGTCGGCCCCTTCACCCGCCCTTCGGTGCGCACCGCCGTCCAGCGCTCGGGCCTGACCGTCCTGCCCGCCCTCCGCACCGCCGCGCTCTCCGCAGGCGCCCGCGCGGACTTCGCCGTCCACGCCGCGGACGGCAGCTGCCTCGCCACGGTCCTCGCCGGCCGCCTCCTCCACCGCCGCACCTGACCCTCCGGGCCTCCGAGGTCCCGCCGAACCGGCCTTTCGAAGCCGCGCCGGAACCCCGCACGTCAGAACTCAGGTGGCGGGTCCCTCTGAAGCGCGACCCGGTTCACGCTCCTTTGATCTCCTTCAGCCTGGTGTCCTCCATGTGCTCAACCTCGTTCGCGCACCCCATCCCGACAGCGAGCTTCTCCGCTGCCGAGGCGAGAATAATCGCCCGGGTCCTGGTCTCCAGCCCCAGGTCGTCCACCATTGTGAGACGGATACTGTGCTCATCGCCGGATTCGTCAGCCAGCGCGGGCAGGATGCAAGGCGCGCCCAGTTTCATCACCTCTCCCCTCTCTTCGAGAACAATATCGCTTCCCATGAGATATTTTTTCTTGTCTTCCCCGACAGGAGGGCGAGGCAGGGTAGGTCGATCCATGCGGCGAAAGTCGATCCTAATGGAGGAGTTTTCTTCACCGACTCCCTCGTAGACCTTACAGATAGTGGCCAGGGTGGAATTACTGGAGCCTTCCGCGCCTTTTACGGACTCCTCCCCCGTGATTGAAAATCTCTCACTGGAATCGTGTTCATAAATTCTTCCGTCGCTCAACTTCTCTTTCATTTCTTTTTCGGGGGACCCCTTGAATATTCCTTCGCAAGCCTGGTTTACGGCAACCTCCGGATACCAAGCCTGATCGGGGCTGCTGTCCGTGTTGCAGGACGTCACTAGAACTACGGAACCCATCAGAAAGGCGATGCGGTGAACTGTGGATTGTGATCCATTTCCCATGGTTCTCATCTTTCGAAGATCGTTTCTGTCAAGTCGCCGCCGTCGTTGTATCGACCCTCGATGTCAACGTTATACGGCCAGTCACTGCTTTCCGGGATCTTGCGAGCTTCGACAAAAGCATCCAATGGACTCATCGACCTATCGCTTCCGCGTTGGGTGAATTCCAGGAGGTTGATCTTGTTCCTTTCTTCGAACTCCTTCATTCTTTCTTCCATCTGACGGTTCATGGAGTTTTCGTACTGTGTCTCTATGGCGCCTGCTGCAGTCTCGATCAGCGCGGGAACGACGAAGGAGACCACTGGAGACTTGACGGTTTCAAAGGGGAGGGAAAGCAAATCACTGCCGAGGCCGACTCCTTGCTCAACCGCAAAACTTTCCCAGGCGGATGCTTCGGCTAGTTTTCTCTCAGCCTCTTCGGATTTATCCCCGTATTCATCCAGTACGGCAAAGGACCGGGCGCTGTCAAGTATTCCGTTCGCCTTCGCTCCCGTCTCAAGAATTATCCGAGCTTCGCGGTCGGGTTCGGAGTGTGACCTAAGAAGGCTTGAGGTGAACTCTTGTTGCGCCGAGGCCATTATCTCGTAGTTCCCTTCGTGCTGCCCGACGTAGGCCATGAATTTAGCGGCCTCCATGGGTTTTAGTTCTACATGCCCAGACCCTTCCTCGCTTCCTTCTGTGAACCCTTTGCTGTGCTGAAACGCGGCATCTCGAGTGCCTGCACTGTAGTCGGCTCCCCCGAAGTCGGAGATGGACCAGTTGAGATCGTCAATGTAGCCGACTCCTGCTTTTGCGATGCTATCTCCGATTCCGGGTCGCTCGCTGATGTAACCCGGGTTTTCTGTTACAATGTTCACAACCTTAGACATGACGTTCGCGGTGCCGTCATTCCTGTTCAGTCCGGCCTCGGGCTGGTCGTATGGGATTCCGAGAGTGGCGGCCTCCAGGGCGTGACCCAACTCGTCATACCTAAATTCAGAACTTCCCTTCTTTCCTTCCGTGGAGTCTTTGAACCACTCGCGCTCCTCCATGATGTATTTTATATATTCAGGTTCGCCTTCCTTCTTCCCTCCTTCCCATAGGAACATTTCCTTGGACGCCTCTGGGTTGTGCCCCAAGGCTTCCATGTAGCCGACCATTGGGTCGTTCCCTGAGTCACTCCCGAAACTGAGTCGAGCTTTGTGGTCATCTACGTACCAGAGTTCCTTTAGGTCACCTTCATGTTTCATTTCGAAGCTGTACAGCTCTTTTCCGTAGTCCTTCAGGAAGCCGGTTTCATACTCGCCGTGGCGCATCATGCTGCTCATGATGGAGAAACCGTAGGATCCCTGACTCGACAGCATCGCTGTTTCGCCTGAATGGACGAAATAAATACGCTCGTCCCCGAGGTCGACCATCTTCTTCTTCCACTCCTGCATGGCTTCGCTCTTGGAGTGGGAGGCGGCGGCAAGGGTGTGGGAGAGGGACTTCTGAATGCCGGCCAAGGTTTTCAGCGCATCCTTGTCGGAGTGATGGCGTTGGTCGGCGATGCCCTGCCAGAAGCGCAGGGTGCCCTCGGGACCCGCTCTGACGGCGAACCGTTCGGCGAAATAGGGGTCACCCTCGTGCTTCCGGGCCAGGCGGTTGAACTGTTCGAGCTGTTCGTCGGTGATGCCGGGGCCGAGAGAGGTGAGCTTGACGAGGGTGTCGGCGTCCTTGCGGGCCCGGTCCCGTCCCTGCCGGGCTTCCCGGACGCTGCGGAACATGTCGGGATGGAAGCCGGGGGAACGCCCGTTGGGGTCCTGGGAGAGGGCCCAGTGCAGTGCGGTGTCCGCATCGGTCGCGTCTTCGAGGGCCGCTTTGACGCGGTCGTTGTAACCGCGGATCACGTCCTCGTAGGCCTGCTTGAGGACGGCGAGCCGCTCGGGCTTCTTCGTGTCGTCCGGGTCCAGGTACACCAGCCCGGCGGAGGAGAGTCTGAGATTCCTGTCCTCGGCCACCTCGTCGGCGACGTTCCGGAGTCGCTTCCGGGCGGAGCGGAAGCTCTCCAGAGCGCTGTCGAGCAGCCGGTGGACGTCGGCGGCCTCGTCCGCGGCGTTCCCCATCTGCTTCTGCACCTGGCCGAACTTCTTGAACGCGGCCTTCGCGGCCTCCCCCTCCCAGTCGGAGGCGCGCAGGGCGTCGGCCACCTCGGTCCTGAAGGACGTGGCGATGGTGGTGAACTTGCCCGGCAGGTTCTTCCACCTGGCCACAGCCTCCGACAGCGGTGCGAGGTCGGCGTCTTTGACCGTGCTGTAGCTCAGTGTCACCCGTCCGAACCCTTCCCGTCCTCCATCTTGAGACCGTCGATCACCCTGGCCCGGTCGCCGTCCTCCTGCTGGAGTTCGCCGGCAGCGGCGCGCAGAGGCTTGGCCACCCCGTTGTCCAGCAATCCCTGGAGGTACTTCATCTGCTCCTCCCAGCGTTCCCGGAAGGTCGTGAACGCGGTGGCGGACCTGAAGCCGGCGAGGCCTGCGGGGACTTCCCCGGTCTGCTTGATGACGGCGTTGTCCGCGTCGGCGAAGTCGCCGCGGATGGTGTCGGTCCTGCCCGCGCGTTTGATGAGCTCGCCCGGGGTGACGTGGAGGGTTTTGTTCGCGCCGCCACCGCCACCGCCTCCGTCGAGTGTGTTGAGACGGGTGCGGGCCGCCTGCTCGCGCGTGGCCTTCGCCACGAGCCGGGCCCACTCTTCGTCGAACGACACGATCTCCCCCATGATGACGGTCAACACATCTACGGGAACAGTGTGTAACGCACCCGCGGGAGACACCGCAAAGAGCTTGGGCGTGGCCTGACGGGATCGGCCGGATCCCAGCGGTCGCGGACCCCGTGTCGGCCGGCCGGTTCGCGATGGCGTGCCACAGCTCCGTGCGCCCGTGCGCCGGGAACCCGGGGCGGGGCGGGGCGAGGTCATGGGGGTGGTGCTGGGAGGATGGGCGCATGACGCGCGCATCCCTGGACAAGCAGCCCAACGAAGTCGCCGCGATGTTCGACAAGGTGGCGGCCCGGTACGACATCACCAACGACGTGCTGTCCCTGGGGCAGAGCCGGCTGTGGCGGCGCGAGGTCGCCCGTGCCGTGGACGCGCGGCCGGGGGAGCGGGTGCTGGACCTGGCGGCCGGGACGGGGACGTCCTCGGTGCTGTTCGCGACCGCCGGGGCGTACACCGTGCCGTGCGACTTCTCCCTCGGGATGCTGCGGGAGGGCAAGAAGCGCGAACCGTGGATGCCGTTCACGGCCGGGGACGCGACCCGGCTGCCGTTCGCCGACGACGCGTTCGACGCCGTCACCATCTCCTTCGGGCTGCGCAACGTCCAGGACACCGGCGCCGCGCTGCGCGAGATGCTGCGGGTGACCAAGCCCGGCGGCCGGGTCGTCATCTGCGAGTTCAGCCATCCCACCCGGGCGCCGCTGCGCACGGTCTACACCGAGTACCTGATGCGGGCCCTGCCGCCCGTGGCGGAGGCCGTCTCCAGCAACCCGGAGGCGTACGTCTACCTCGCCGAGTCCATCCGTGCCTGGCCCGACCAGCCCGGCCTGGCCCGCGGGCTCCAGGACGCCGGGTGGGAGAGGGTCGCCTGGCGCGATCTGACGGGCGGGATCGTCGCCCTGCACCGGGGGTTCGCCCCGTAGGACCGGGAACGGACCGGGCCGGGACGGCAGAGTGATCGGTGGCGGGGGCGGGAGTTTTCGCACGCGCATCCCTGTTCCCGGCGGGCCGGGGGCCCCTGCATAGACTGCTTCCGTCCAGTGCCCGGCGCGACCGGCACGTTGAACACCGAGTCCTGCGGGAGTCCGTCGTGACCGAGTCCCCCTCGAAGGCAGCCTCCGAGCACAGCGCCGATGTGATCGTGGTGGGAGCCGGCCCCGCCGGCTCCACCACCGCCTACCACCTGGCCCGCTCCGGGCTCGACGTCCTGCTGCTGGAGAAGACGGCCTTCCCCCGGGAGAAGGTCTGCGGCGACGGGCTGACCCCGCGCGCGGTCAAGCAGCTCGTGGCGATGGGCATCGACGTCTCCGAGGAGGCGGGCTGGCTGCGCAACAAGGGTCTGCGGATCATCGCCGGCGGCACCCGGCTCCAGCTCGACTGGCCGGAGCTGGCGAGCTACCCGGACTACGGGCTGGTCCGCAGGCGCGACGACTTCGACGAGCAGCTCGCCCGGCAGGCCGAGAAGGCGGGGGCGCGGCTGTACGAGCGGTGCAACGTCGGTGCGCCGATCACCGACGGGCGCACCGGCCGGATCACCGGTGTGGAGGCGAAACTGGGCGAGGAGAAGACGCCGGCCTCCTTCCACGCCCCGCTGGTGGTCGCCGCGGACGGCAACTCCACGCGGCTGTCGCTGGCGATGGGCCTGCACCGGCGCGAGGACCGTCCGATGGGCGTGGCCGTGCGCACGTACTTCACCTCGCCGCGCCACGACGACGACTACCTGGAGTCCTGGCTGGAGTTGTGGGACCGGCGGGGGACGGAGGACCGGCTGCTGCCCGGCTACGGCTGGGTCTTCGGCATGGGCGACGGCACCTCCAACGTCGGCCTGGGCGTGCTCAACACCTCCGCCTCCTTCAAGGAGCTGGACTGGCGCGAGGTCCTCAAGGCGTGGTGCGCCTCGATGCCCGAGGAGTGGGGGTACACACCCGAGAACATGACCGGCCCGATCCGCGGCGCGGCCCTGCCGATGGCCTTCAACCGGCAGCCGCACTACACGCGGGGGCTGCTGCTGGTCGGTGACGCGGGCGGCATGGTCAACCCGTTCAACGGCGAGGGCATCGCGTACGCCATGGAGTCCGGGCAGATCGCGGCCGACGTCATCGTCCAGGCCCACGCCCGGCGGAGCCCGGCACAGCGCGAGCTGGTGCTGCGGCGCTACCCGAGGATCCTCAAGGACACCTACGGCGGCTACTACACGCTGGGCCGCGCCTTCGTGAAGCTGATCGGCAACCCCAGGGTCATGAAACTGGCGGCCGAGCGGGGTCTGACCCACCCGGTGCTGATGCGCTTCACGCTGAAGCTGCTGGCCAACCTGACGGACCCGACGGGCGGCGACGCGATGGACCGGATCATCAACGGGCTGACGAAGGCCGCCCCCCGCGCATAGCGGGCGCGGGCCCGTACGGCGCGGGGCGGACACGTGCGGTCCCGCCCGGGAATCCCGGGCGGGACCGCACGTGTGCTCGTCACGGGGACACCGGAGGCGTCACAGCACGCGCATCGCGCCCGTCGGCATGTCGTAGCTCATGTCGCGCTCGACGACGCCGGTGGAGGGGTTCTGGGCGCCTATGAAGCGGCCGTTGCCGATGTAGACGGCGACGTGGTACGCGCTGCCGGCGCTGCCCCAGTAGAGGATGTCGCCCGGCCGCACGCTGCTCAGGGAGACCTGGGTGCCCGCGGTGGACTGCGGCTGCGAGGTCCTCGGGAGGCTGATCCCGACCTGGCGGAAGGCGGCCTGGGTGAGGCTGGAGCAGTCGTAGGCGCTCGGGCCGGTGGCGCCCATGACGTAGGCCTTGCCGACCTGCGCGCGCAGGAAGCTCACCAGGGTCGCCGCGTTGCCGCCGCCGGCCGGCGCGGAGGCGGAGGGGGTGGCGGGGGCCGCGGTCTCGGCGGGGGCGGCGCTGAGGGTGGTGCGCCGGGAATCGCGCGCCGCGCGCTCCCGGGCGGCGCGCTCACGCTCGGCCTCGGCGGCCTCCGCCGCCCTGCGTTCGGCCTCGGCCTTCTTCTTCTCGGCCAGTTCTCCGGCCCGCTCCATGGCCTGCTCGGCGGCCAGGGTCCGCGCGGCCTCGGTCTCGTACCGGGTGGCGACCGTCCGGCTGGCGTCGGCGGCCCGCAGGGTGCCGGTGGCCGCGTCGGGGACGATCGCGGGCGTCTCGGCGGTGTCGGCGGCCGTCCTCCTCTCCTCGGCGGAGGAGGGCGCGGCCGCGGCGGTCACCGCGAGAGTGCTGAGGACGCCACCGGCAACGCCCGTGCGCAGCAGGGGGTTCCTGCCGGCTCGACGGGGTTTCCGGTGGCTGGGTATGTGGGCGGTCTGGGACATGCCACCACGGCTATCAGCCGCGGGAGGTCCCGTTCAACAAAGGTGTGTTGCGACACACTCGGCGTGTACGCGCCCACTTCGAGCGGAGTCGGGCGCTCCGGAGGGCTCTTCCGGAAGTCGATCATTGCCCCGTTAAGAGGCCGTGACCATGACATTGTCCGATTGATCCACTTCGCTCCGCGCGTCTAGCACGAGTGGTCGTCCCCCCGCAAAGGCGGCCCCGCGCCGGGGAGGGCGGGCGTGGCGGAGGTCACAGATTGAGCACGGATTCACGATCTTGCCGCGACGGTGGTCCGGGGAGGCCGCGGGGGCGGCCCCGGGGTCTCGTCCAGGGCCTCGTCCGGATTTCGTTCCGCATCGTCTAGCGGGTCCGGACGTCCAGGGCAAATTTGCTTGTAGCGGACATCATTTGATAGGGCGAAACCTCTCCGACCAGCGAAGACGCATCGGATTATCACGTGTGGTGATCAGTCGGCCGCTTCGCGTGTGAAGATCGCCGTCCATCCGGCTTCATGATCATTCGTCAGGTGGTGGAGATCACAAACTTGTTGCCGTACCCCGTGTCGCAGATCACAGAAGGGCGGGCATAGGATGCAGTCGACTCGGGCTTGTGAACTGCCTCACATGTGCACGATCTTCGTGAACGGAACACCGGTCCGAAAACGGCCCGCAACGGCCCGCCGGCAGCGTCGTCGACTGGAAGGAGCGAGGAGCGGTGAACGTCTACGCGCCCATCCTCGTACTGGGAGCGCTCGGGGCAGCCTTCGCTGTCTTCTCCGTGGTCATGGCCTCGATCGTCGGCCCCAAGCGCTACAACAGGGCCAAGCTCGAGGCGTACGAGTGCGGCATCGAGCCCACTCCGCAGGCAGCGGGGGGCGGGCGCTTCCCGATCAAGTACTACCTGACGGCGATGCTCTTCATCGTCTTCGACATCGAGATCGTCTTCCTCTACCCCTGGGCCGTCACCTTCGACGTCCTGGGGCTGTTCGGGCTCGTGGAGATGCTGCTCTTCGTGCTCACCGTCTTCGTCGCCTACGCCTACGTCTGGCGGCGCGGCGGCCTGGAATGGGACTAGGGGCGTACACATGGGTATCGAAGAGAAACTGCCGAGCGGCTTCCTGCTGACCACCGTCGAGCAGGCCGCGGGCTGGGTGCGCAAGTCGTCGGTCTTCCCGGCGACCTTCGGACTGGCCTGCTGCGCCATCGAGATGATGACCACCGGCGCCGGCCGCTACGACCTCGCCCGCTTCGGGATGGAGGTCTTCCGCGGCTCGCCGAGGCAGGCGGACCTGATGATCGTGGCCGGCCGGGTCAGCCAGAAGATGGCGCCGGTCCTGCGCCAGGTCTACGACCAGATGCCGAACCCCAAGTGGGTCATCTCCATGGGCGTCTGCGCCTCCTCGGGCGGAATGTTCAACAACTACGCGATCGTGCAGGGCGTCGACCACATCGTGCCGGTCGACATCTACCTGCCCGGCTGCCCGCCGCGCCCCGAGATGCTGCTGGACGCGATCCTCAAGCTCCACCAGAAGATCCAGGGCGAGAAGCTCGGGGTCAACCGGGAGCAGGCCGCCCGCGAGGCGGAGGAGGCGGCGCTCAAGGCGCTTCCGACGATCGAGATGAAGGGGCTGCTCCGATGAGCGAGGCACAGGACAACGGCAACGGCGCCGTCCCCTCGCCGCGCGGCGGGACGGGCGAGGTGATCGACGTCCGCCGGGGCATGTTCGGCGCCAAGGAGGGCGGCGACACCTCCGGCTACGGCGGGCTGGTGCGCACCGTGCGGCTGCCGGGCGCGTCGAGCCGGCCGTACGGCGGCTGGTTCGACGAGGTGGCCGACGAGCTGGAGGGCGCGCTCGAGGAGCAGGGCCTGGTGCCCGAGGAGGTGATCGAGGAGACGGTCGTGGACCGCGGCGAGATCACCTTCCACATCGCCCGCGACCACCTGCCGGTCACCGCCCGCGTCCTGCGCGACGACCCCGCGCTCCGCTTCGAGATGTGCACCGGCGTCAGCGGCGTCCACTTCCCCGGCGACTCCGGGCGCGAACTGCACGCCGTCTACCATCTGCGCTCGATCACCCACAACCGGCTGATCCGGCTGGAGGTGAGCGTGCCCGACGGCGACCCGCACATTCCGTCGATCGTCTCGGTCTACCCGGCCAACGACTGGCACGAGCGCGAGGCGTACGACTTCTTCGGCATCGTCTTCGACGGCCATCCCGCGCTCACGCGGATCATGATGCCCGACGACTGGCAGGGCTTCCCACAGCGCAAGGACTACCCCCTCGGCGGCATCCCCGTCGAGTACAAGGGCGCCCAGATCCCGGCTCCCGACCAGCGGAGGTCGTACAGCTGATGAGCACCTCGCACGCAACCCCGCACGCGACGGACCCCACCGCCTCGCAGGCCAGCGCCCGCGAGACCACCGAGGGCACCGTCTACACCGTCACCGGCGGCGACTGGGACGAGATCGCCACCGTCGCCGCCAGGGGCGACGACGAGAAGATCATCGTCAACATGGGCCCGCAGCACCCGTCCACGCACGGCGTGCTCCGGCTCATCCTGGAGATCGACGGCGAGACGGTCACCGAGGCCCGCTGCGGCATCGGCTACCTGCACACCGGCATCGAGAAGAACCTCGAGTACCGCACCTGGACGCAGGGCACGACCTTCGTGACGCGCATGGACTACCTCACGCCGTTCTTCAACGAGACGGCGTACTGCCTGGCGGTGGAGAGGCTGCTGGGCATCGAGGGCGAGGTGCCCGGCCGCGCCGACGTCATCCGCGTGATGATGATGGAGCTCAACCGGATCTCCTCCCATCTGGTGGCCATCGCCACCGGCGGCATGGAGCTGGGCGCCACCACGGTGATGATCTACGGCTTCCGGGACCGCGAACTGGTCCTGGACCTCTTCGAACTCATCACCGGCCTGCGGATGAACCACGCCTACATCCGGCCCGGCGGCCTCGCCCAGGACCTGCCGGCCGGCGCGGTGGACCAGGTCCGCGAGTTCGTCAAGAAGATGCGGAAGAACCTGCCGGAGTACGACAAGCTCTGCACCGGCAACCCCGTCTTCAAGGCACGCCTGCAGGATGTCGGCCACCTGGACCTGGCCGGCTGCATGGCGCTCGGCGCCACCGGCCCCATCCTGCGCTCCACCGGACTCCCGCACGACCTGCGCAAGGCCCAGCCGTACTGCGGCTACGAGACCTACGACTTCGACGTCCCCACCGACACCACCTGCGACTCCTACGGCCGCTTCCTGATCCGGCTGGAGGAGATGCGCCAGTCGCTGCGGATCGTCGAGCAGTGCCTGGACCGGCTGGAGCCCGGCCCGGTGATGGTCGGCGACAAGAAGATCGCCTGGCCCGCGCAGCTCGCGCTCGGCCCGGACGGGCTCGGCAACTCGCTGGACCACATCAGGAACATCATGGGCACCTCGATGGAGGCCCTCATCCACCACTTCAAGCTGGTGACCGAGGGCTTCCGGGTGCCGCCGGGCCAGGCGTACGCCGCGGTGGAGTCCGCCAAGGGCGAACTGGGCGTGCACGTGGTCAGCGACGGCGGCACCCGCCCGTTCCGGGTCCACTTCCGGGACCCGTCCTTCACCAACCTGCAGTCCATGGCGGCGATGTGCGAGGGCGGCCAGGTCGCCGACGTCATCGTCGCCGTCGCGTCCATCGACCCCGTGATGGGAGGCGTCGACCGGTGACAGACGTATCGCTCGGGATGCCCCGGCTCCCCGCCCCCGACTACCCGGCCGACGTCCGCGCCCGGCTGGAGGCGGACGCCAGTCAGATCATCGCCCGCTACCCGGGCAGCCGCTCCGCGCTGCTGCCGATGCTGCACCTGGTGCAGTCCGAGGAGGGGCACGTCACCCCCACCGGGCTGCGGTTCTGCGCCGAGCTGCTCGACCTGACCACGGCCGAGGTCACGGCGGTGGCCACCTTCTACACCATGTACCGGCGCAAGCCCTCGGGCGACTACCAGGTGGGGGTGTGCACCAACACCCTGTGCGCGGTGATGGGCGGCGACGCCATCTTCGAGGCGCTCCAGGAACACCTCGGCGTCGGCAACGACGAGACCACCGAGGACGGCAAGGTGACGCTGGAGCACATCGAGTGCAACGCGGCCTGCGACTTCGCGCCCGTGGTGATGGTCAACTGGGAGTTCTTCGACAACCAGACGCCCGAGAGCGCCAGGAAGCTCGTGGACGACCTGCGCGCCGGACGCGAGGTGCGGCCCACCCGCGGCGCCCCGCTGTGCACCTTCAAGGAGACCGCGCGCATCCTCGCCGGATTCCCCGACGAGCGGCCCGGCGCCGTCGAGGCGAGCGGCAGCGCGGGCCCGGCCACGCTGGCCGGACTGAAGCTGGCCAAGGGCGAGAAGGCCGGGCCGAAGGTGGTCTCGCCGCGCGGCGGGGAAGGGCCCGCGTCGGCCGGGCAGCCCGTCACCGAGACCGGCGAGGCGCCCCAGCCCCACCCCAGCTCCCACGACGCGCCGCGCAGGACGGCCGCCTCCGACCCCGACAACCCGGCCGGCCCGGTGGCGAAGGAGGGCAAGTGATGACCGCCGAATCAGCGGAGAAGCTGCTGGCCCCGGTGCTCTCGGCCTTCTGGGACGATCCGGCGTCCTGGACGCTGGACACCTACCGGGCGCACGAGGGGTACGAGGGCCTGCGCAAGGCCCTGGCGATGAAACCCGACGACGTCATCGCCTACGTCAAGGACTCCGGTCTGCGCGGCCGCGGCGGCGCCGGCTTCCCCACCGGCATGAAGTGGCAGTTCATTCCCCAGGGCGACGGCAAGCCGCACTACCTGGTGGTCAACGCCGACGAGTCCGAGCCGGGCACCTGCAAGGACATCCCCCTCCTCTTCGCCAACCCGCACGCGCTGATCGAGGGCATCGTGATCGCCTGCCACGCGATCCGGTCCAACCACGCCTTCATCTACCTGCGCGGCGAGGTCGTCCCCGTACTGCGGCGCCTGCACGCCGCGGTCCGCGAGGCCTACGAGGCCGGCTACCTCGGCAAGGACGTCCTCGGATCCGGCCTGGACGTGGACATCACCGTGCACGCGGGCGCGGGCGCGTACATCTGCGGCGAGGAGACCGCGCTGCTGGACTCCCTGGAGGGCCGGCGCGGGCAGCCCAGGCTGCGTCCCCCCTTCCCGGCCGTCGCGGGCCTGTACGCGTGCCCCACCGTCGTCAACAACGTCGAGTCCATCGCCTCGGTTCCCGCGATCATGAACCGGGGCAAGGAGTGGTTCCGCACGATGGGCAGCGAGAAGTCCCCGGGCTTCACGCTGTACTCCCTCAGCGGCCACGTCGCCGGTCCCGGCCAGTACGAGGCGCCGCTGGGCATCACGCTGCGCCAGCTGCTGGAGATGAGCGGCGGCATGCGGCCCGGCCACCGGCTGAAGTTCTGGACCCCGGGCGGCTCCTCGACCCCGCTGCTGACCGACGAGCACCTCGACGTCCCGCTGGACTACGAGGGCGTCGGCGCCGCGGGATCGATGCTCGGCACCAAGGCGCTCCAGTGCTTCGACGAGACCACCTGCGTGGTCCGCGCGGTGACCCGCTGGACGGAGTTCTACGCCCACGAGTCCTGCGGCAAGTGCACCCCCTGCCGCGAGGGCACGTACTGGCTCGTCCAGCTCATGCGCGACATCGAGGCCGGCAAGGCGACCATGTCCGACATCGACAAGATCGCCGACATCGCCGACAACATCAACGGCAAGTCCTTCTGCGCCCTCGGCGACGGGGCCGCCAGCCCGATCTTCTCCTCCCTGAAGTACTTCCGCGAGGAGTACGAACAGCACGTCACCGGGCGGGGCTGCCCCTTCGACCCGGCCAAGTCGACCCTGTGGGCCGACGACAGGACCGCACACCTGGAGGTGAAAGCGTGACCGTCACCACCGACGCCAAGGCCTCCGGAGGCGGAGAGGCCAAGCCGCCCGAGGCTCCCGAGGACGCGGTGACGCTGACGATCGACGGCATCGGGGTCAGCGTGCCCAAGGGCACCCTGGTCATCCGCGCCGCCGAACTGCTCGGCATCGAGATCCCGCGCTTCTGCGACCACCCCCTGCTGGACCCGGCCGGGGCCTGCCGCCAGTGCATCGTCGAGGTCGAGGGCCAGCGCAAGCCCATGGCCTCCTGCACGATCACCTGCACCGACGGCATGGTCGTCAAGACGCATCTGACCTCACCGGCGGCCGAGAAGGCCCAGCGCGGCGTGATGGAGCTGCTGCTCATCAACCACCCGCTGGACTGCCCGGTCTGCGACAAGGGCGGCGAGTGCCCGCTGCAGAACCAGGCCATGTCCCACGGGCAGGCCGACAGCCGCTTCGACGGCCGCAAGCGCACCTTCGCCAAGCCCGTGCCGCTCTCGTCCCAGGTGCTGCTGGACCGGGAGCGCTGCGTGCTGTGCGCCCGCTGCACCCGCTTCTCCAACCAGATCGCGGGCGACCCGATGATCGAGCTGCTGGAGCGCGGCGCCCTGCAGCAGGTCGGTATCGGGGAAGGGCCGCCCTTCGAGTCCTACTTCTCCGGCAACACCATCCAGATCTGCCCGGTCGGCGCGCTCACCTCGGCCGCCTACCGGTTCCGCTCCCGCCCCTTCGACCTGATCTCCTCGCCGAGCGTGTGCGAGCACTGCTCCGAGGGGTGCGCCACCCGCACCGACCACCGGCGCGGCAAGGTCATGCGGCGGCTGGCCGCCGACGACCCGGAGGTCAACGAGGAGTGGATCTGCGACAAGGGCCGCTTCGCCTTCCGCTACGCCCAGCAGCGCGACCGGTTCACCCACCCGCTGCTGCGCAACACCGGAACCGGTGAGCTGGAACCCGCGAGCTGGCCCGAGGCGCTGGACGCCGCGGCCAGGGGACTGGCGGCGGCCCGCGGCCGTACCGGCGTGCTCACCGGCGGACGTCTGACGGTCGAGGACGCCTACGCGTACGCCAAGTTCGCGCGGGTCGCCCTCGACACCAACGACATCGACTTCCGCGCCCGCGTCCACAGCACCGAGGAGGCCGACTTCCTCGCCTCCCACATCGCCGGACGCGGACTGGACGCCGAAGGGCGCGGTGTCACCCACTCCGCGCTGGAGAAGGCCCCGGCCGTGCTGCTGGTCGGCTTCGAGGCCGAGGAGGAGGCCCCCGGCGTCTTCCTGCGACTGCGCAAGGCGTACCGCAAGCACGGTCAGCGCGTCTTCTCCCTGGCCACTCACGCCACCCGCGGGCTGAGGAAGGCCGGCGGCACCCTGCTGCCGGCCGCGCCCCACACCGAGACCGAGTGGCTGGACGCGCTGGCCGGCGGAGTCGGGCTGGACGAGACCGGGCAGAAGGCCGCCGAGGCGCTGCGCGCCGAGGGCTCGGTGATCATCGCCGGGGAACGGCTGGCCGCCGTGCCCGGGGGATTCGCCGCCGCCCTGCGGACGGCCGCCGCCACCGGCGCCCGCCTGGTGTGGATCCCGCGCCGGGCCGGTGAGCGGGGAGCGGTCGAGGCCGGGGCGATCCCGACGCTGCTGCCCGGCGGACGCCCCGCCACCGACCCGGACGCCCGCGCGGAGACGGCCGCCGTCTGGGGCGTGGCGCAGCTGCCGACCCGCTTCGGCCGCGACACCGGCCGGATCGTCGAGGCCGCCGCGGGCGGCGAACTCGCGGCCCTGCTGGTGGGGGGCGTGGAGATCGCCGACCTGCCCGACCCGGAGCTGGCCCGCAGGGCGCTGGACGAGACCGGTTTCGTCGTCAGCCTGGAACAGCGGCCCTCGGAGGTCACCGAGCGGGCCGACGTGGTCCTGCCCGTCGCCGCGGTCGTGGAGAAGGCGGGCTCCTTCCTCAACTGGGAGGGGCGCTCGCGGCCCTTCGAGGCCGCGATCAAGCCCGACCAGATGACCCGCCGGCTCGTCCAGTCCGACCACCGCGTACTGCACATGCTCGCCGACGCCCTCGACGTCCACCTCGGACTGCCGGACGTGCGCACCGTCCGCGCCGAGATGCGGCGTCTGGGCGTCTGGGACGGCACCCGGGCGGACGCCCCGGAGGCCGGCAGCCGGCAGGTCCCGCGGCCCGCCGCGGGCGAGGCGGTGCTCGCCGGACACCGGCTGCTGCTCGACCGGGGCCGGCTCCAGGACGGCGACGAGGCGCTGGCCGGGACCCGGCACGCCGCCGTCGCCCGGCTCTCGGCCGCCACGGCCGCCGAGGTCGGGGTGGCGACCGGCCGGCCGCTGACCGTGACCGGCCCGGCCGGGACGGTCACCCTGCCGCTGGAGATCACCGAGATGCCCGACCGCGTGGTCTGGCTGCCGCTGAACTCCACGGGATCCGGTGTCCTGGACGGTCTGGGCACCGTGCCCGGCCGGCTCGTGAAGCTGTCGGCGGCCCCTACCGCCGGGGTGACCGCCGGGACCCCGCAGGAGACGAAGGGGGTGGAGGCGTGATGAGCCCGTCCGTCCCGGTCGGCGGGACGAGGTTCCTCGCCGACGAGGACCTGTCGATGTTCGGCACCGATCCCTGGTGGCTGATCGGCCTCAAGGCGGTGTTCTGCTTCGCGTTCCTGATGGTGACCGTGCTGATCTCCATCGTCATGGAGCGCAAGGTCGTCGCCTGGATGCAGCTGCGCATCGGCCCCAACCGGCACGGCCCATGGGGGATGCTCCAGTCGCTGGCCGACGGCGTGAAGCTGATGCTGAAGGAGGACGTCAACGTCAAGGCGGCCGACAAGGCCGTCTACATCCTGGCCCCCATCATCGGCGCGATCCCGGCCTTCATGGCCATCGCGGTGATCCCCTTCGGCCCGCCCGGCAACGAGGTGTCGGTCTTCGGCACCCGCACCGCGATGCAGCTCACCGACCTGCCGGTGGCGATCCTGTACATCCTGGCCACCGCCTCCATCGCCGCCTACGGCACGGTGCTGGCCGGCTGGTCCTCGGGTTCCACCTACCCGCTGCTCGGCGGTGTGCGCGCCACGGCCCAGGTGATCTCCTACGAGGTCGCCATGGGCCTGAGTTTCGCGGCGGTCTTCCTCTACTCCGGGTCGATGTCCACCTCGACGATCGTCGGGGCGCAGGCCGACACCTGGTTCGCGCTGCTGCTGCCGGTGTCGTTCCTCATCTACATGGTGGCGATGGTCGGCGAGGCGCACCGCGCGCCCTTCGACATGCCCGAGTCCGAGGGCGACCTGGTCGGTGGCTTCAACACCGAGTACTCGTCGATCAAGTTCGCGTTCTTCATGCTCGCCGAGTACGTCCACATGGTCACCGTCTCGGCCCTGGCTGTCACCCTCTTCCTGGGCGGCTGGCGCGCCCCGGCGCCGATCAGCACCTACTGGGAGGGCGCCAACCAGGGCTGGTGGCCGCTGCTGTGGTTCGTCGTCAAGGTGAACCTGCTGCTGTTCCTCTTCGTCTGGCTGCGCGGCACGCTCCCGCGCGTGCGCTACGACCAGTTCATGAAGCTGGGCTGGAAGGTCCTCATCCCGGTCTCGCTGGCCTGGCTGATGCTGGTGGCCACCGTGCGGGCGCTGCGCAACGAGGGCTACGCCTTCGGCGACATCGTGCTCTGGGTCGCCGGCGCGGCGCTGGTGCTGCTCCTGTTCTCCTTCGTCTACGACGCCGTCCGCGCACGCGGCGAGCGCGCCGGCGAGGAGGAGAAGCCCCGGGAGGCGGCCGGAGACGAGACCTTCGACCCGATGGCGGGCGGCTACCCCGTACCGCCGCTGCCGGGGCAGACCCTGCCGCCCGTACCGCGCCGGCGGCCGCGCCGCGAGCGGGAGACCGCGGGCGTGGGGGCCGGCGCGGACGGCGAGTCCAGCGAGACCGGCAAGGCCAGGGAGGCCGACGATGCCTGAGTTCGAGAACCCGGTGGCCGGCTTCGGCGTGACCTTCAGGGCCATGTTCAAGAAGCGGCTCACCGAGCAGTACCCCGAGCAGAAGAAGCCCACCGCGCCGCGCTTCCACGGCCGGCACCAGCTCAACCGGCACCCGGACGGGCTGGAGAAGTGCGTCGGCTGCGAGCTGTGCGCCTGGGCCTGCCCGGCCGACGCGATCTACGTGGAGGGCGCGGACAACACCGACGAGGAGCGCTACTCGCCCGGTGAGCGCTACGGGCGCGTCTACCAGATCAACTACCTGCGCTGCATCCTGTGCGGCCTGTGCGTCGAGGCGTGCCCCACCCGGGCGCTGACCATGACCAACGAGTACGAACTGGCCGACCGGAGCCGCGAGTCGCTCATCTACACCAAGGAGGAGCTGCTCGCCGGCCTGGAGGAGGGCATGGTCGACACCCCGCACGCGATCTTCCCGGGCATGACCGAGAAGGACTACTACCGGGGGCTGGTCACCGAGGCCGCCGCGGGGACGGTCCGGCAGGAGGCCCACTCGAAGAACCCGAAGAACGAGCCCCCGCAGGCCGCCGCCGACACCTTCGGTCCCGACGAGCCGGCGTCCTCCGAGGCGGTGAGCGAGAAGTGAACGGCACCCTGCTGGCGGCTGCCTCCACCACCTCCACCGGCGAGGCGGTGCAGTTCTGGATCCTGGGCACCGTCGCGGTGCTGGGCGCGCTCGGGACCGTGCTGATGAAGCGGTCGGTGCACTCGGCGCTCTGCCTGGCCGGGACGATGATCGTCCTGGCCGTGTTCTACCTGGCCAACGGCGCCTACTTCCTGGGCATCGTGCAGATCGTCGTCTACACCGGCGCGGTCATGATGCTCTTCCTGTTCGTGCTGATGCTCGTCGGCGTCACCGCCGCCGACTCGCTGAAGGAGACCATCAAGGGGCAGCGCTGGATGGCGGTCCTGTGCGGACTCGGCTTCGGCATCCTGCTGGTAGGCGGCATCGGCAACGCCTCCGTCGGCACCTTCACCGGTCTGGCGGAGGCCAATGCGGGCGGCAACGTCCAGGGCCTGGCCCGGTCGATCTTCACCGACTACGTGTTCGCCTTCGAGATCACCGGCGCGCTCCTGGTCACCGCGGCCGTCGCCGCCATGGTGCTCACCCACCGCGAGCGCACCGAGCGCCGCGACACCCAGCGCGAGATGGCCGAGAAGCGCGTCCGCGAGGGCAAGCACCTCCCGCCGCTGCCCGCACCCGGCGTGTACGCCCGGCACAACGCCGTGGACATCCCCGGCCTGCTGCCGGACGGCACACCCTCCGAACTCACCGTCAGCCGGACGCTGCGCTCCCGCGGCCAGGTCCGGGACGTCTCCCGCGAGGCACTGTCCGACCTGGCGGCGCTGGAGCGGCGCACCGGGGAGTACCTGGGCCGGGGCGGGAGCGGAGACCGGGACGTGCGCGACGCGGCGGACGTACGCGAGGACGTCCCGGACGACTCCCCGGCCGCGGACCGAGACCGCGACGGAGACGGGGACCGCGACGGAGACCGTGACAGGGAGGCCGCCAAGTGAACCCGGTCAACTACCTCTATCTGGCCGCGCTGCTGTTCACCATCGGGGCCAGCGGGGTGCTGCTGCGGCGCAACGCGATCGTCGTGTTCATGAGCGTCGAGCTGATGCTGAACGCGGCCAACCTCGCGCTCGTCGCCTTCTCCCGGCTGCACGGCAACCTCGACGGCCAGATCATCGCGTTCTTCACGATGGTCGTCGCGGCCGCCGAGGTCGTGGTCGGTCTGGCGATCATCGTGACGATCTTCCGCTCCCGCCACTCGGCCTCGGTCGACGACGCCAGTCTGATGAAGCTGTAAGGGGTAGCGAACAGTGGAGACTTTGATCGGACTGCTCGTCGCGGCGCCACTGCTGGGCGCGGCGGTGCTGCTGTGCGGCGGCCGGAGGCTGGACCGCACCGGCCACTGGGTCGGCACGGCGCTGGCCGCCGCGTCCTTCGTCCTCGGCGCGGTGCTCTTCGCCGACATGCTCGGCCGCGAGGCCGAGGACCGCACCCTGAGCCAGCACCTCTTCAGCTGGATCCCGGTCGGCGGCTTCCAGGCCGACGTCGCCTTCCGGCTCGACCAGCTGTCGATGACCTTCGTCCTGCTGATCACCGGCGTGGGCACGCTCATCCACGTCTACTCGATCGGCTACATGGAGCACGACGAGCGGCGGCGCCGCTTCTTCGGCTACCTCAACCTGTTCCTCGCGGCGATGCTCCTGCTCGTCCTCGCCGACAACTACCTGCTGCTGTACGCCGGCTGGGAGGGCGTGGGCCTCGCCTCGTACCTGCTGATCGGCTTCTGGCAGCACAAGCCCAGCGCGGCGACGGCGGCGAAGAAGGCGTTCATCGTCAACCGCGTCGGCGACATCGGCCTGTCCATCGCCATCATGATCATGTTCACCACGTTCGGCACCTTCGCCTTCTCCCCGGTGCTGGAGTCGGTGGGCGGGACGAGCGAGGGCACGGCGACGGCCATCGGCCTGATGCTGCTGCTGGCGGCCTGCGGCAAGTCCGCCCAGGTGCCGCTCCAGTCCTGGCTGGGCGACGCGATGGAGGGCCCGACCCCGGTCTCCGCCCTCATCCACGCCGCGACGATGGTCACCGCCGGGGTGTACCTGATCGTCCGCTCCGGCGCGGTCTTCGACGCCGCGCCCGCCGCGCAGACCGCGGTGGTCACCGTCGGCGCGGTCACGCTGCTCTTCGGTGCGATCGTCGGTTGCGCCAAGGACGACATCAAGAAGGCCCTGGCGGGCTCGACGATGTCGCAGATCGGCTACATGGTGCTGGCCGCGGGCCTCGGCCCGATCGGCTACGCCTTCGCGATCATGCACCTGGTCACCCACGGCTTCTTCAAGGCCGGGCTCTTCCTCGGCGCCGGCTCGGTGATGCACGGCATGAACGACGAGGTGGACATGCGCCGCTACGGCGGTCTGCGCAAGTACATGCCCATCACCTTCGCCACCTTCGGGCTGGGCTACCTGGCGATCATCGGCTTCCCCGGTCTGTCCGGCTTCTTCTCCAAGGACAAGATCATCGAGGCGGCCTTCGCCAAGGGCGGCGCCGAGGGCTGGATCCTGGGCGGCGCGGCCCTGCTGGGCGCGGCCGTCACCGCGTTCTACATGACGCGCGTGATGCTGATGACGTTCTTCGGCGAGGAGCGCTGGCGCAACGCCCCCACCCCGTCGCCCAAGGCGCCGAGCGTGGAGCCGGCCGCCGGGACCAGGGGCGAGTACGAGGTGCCGCACCCGCACGAGTCCCCGAAGTCGATGACGGTACCGATGATCGTCCTGGCCTTCGGATCGGTCTTCGCCGGCGGCCTGTTCAGCTGGGGCGAGGCGTTCGTCCACTGGCTGGAGCCGGTCGTCCCCTTCGAGCACGGGCACCCGCCGGTCAGCGCGCTCACCGTCACCGCGGCCACGGTCGTCGCCCTGCTCGTCGGAGTCGGCGCCGCCTGGCTGCGGTACGGGCGCAAGCCCGTGCCCGCACTCGCCCCGCGCGGCTCACTGCTCACCCGGGCCGCGCGCCGCGACCTGCTCCAGGACGACTTCAACCACGTGGTGCTGGTCAAGCCCGGCGAGTACCTCACCCGCGGGCTGGTCTACCTCGACCACAAGGTCGTCGACGGCGCCGTCAACGGCACCGCCGCGGCCGTCGGCGGTCTGTCCGGCCGGTCGCGGCGGATCCAGAACGGTTACGCCCGCAGTTACGCGGTCTCGATGCTCGGCGGTGCGGCGGTCCTGGTCGCCGCGACCCTGCTGATGAGGGCGGTCTGATCCCATGTCATTTCCCCTGCTGACGGCGTTGGCCGCGCTGCCCGCGGTCGGAGCGGTCGCCACCGCCGCCGTACCCGCCGCCCGGCGCACCGCCGCCAAGTGGCTGGCGCTGGCCGTATCCCTGGCCACCCTGGTCCTCGCCGCGGTCGTGGCCCTCCGCTTCGACCCCGGCGGCGACCGCTACCAACTGACCGAGTCGCACACCTGGATCGCCGATTTCGGCGTCCGCTACGAACTGGGCGTGGACGGCATCGGGGTCGCCCTGATCGCCCTGACCGCCCTGCTGATCCCGTTCGTCGTCCTGGCGGGCTGGCACGACGCCGACCCCCTGGAGGAGTCGGAGCCCGACCGCCGGTGGCGGCCCACCCAGGGCTTCTTCGCGCTGATCCTGGCCGTCGAGGCGATGGTGATCGTCTCCTTCGCGGCCACGGACGTCTTCCTCTTCTACGTCTTCTTCGAGGCCATGCTCATCCCGATGTACTTCCTCATCGGAGGCTTCGGGGACCGCGCGGGCTCCCGCGACGAGGGCGAGGCGGCCAAGCAGCGCTCCTACGCGGCCGTGAAGTTCCTGCTCTACAACCTCGCCGGCGGCCTGATCATGCTGGCCGCGGTGATCGGCCTGTACGCCGTCACCGCCGACCAGCTGGGCGAGGGCACCTTCTCCCTCCAGGCGATCGTCGAGGCCCGCGCCTCCGGCGAGCTGGCGATGGCGCAGAACACCGAGCGGCTGCTGTTCCTCGGCTTCTTCCTCGCCTTCGCGGTCAAGGCACCGCTGTGGCCGCTGCACACCTGGCTGCCCAACGCCATGGGCGAGTCCACCGCGCCGGTCGCCGTGCTCATCACGGCGGTCGTCGACAAGGTCGGCACCTTCGCGATGCTCCGCTTCTGCCTCGGGCTCTTCCCCGAGGCCAGCGCCTGGGCCACCCCGGTGGTGCTGGTACTGGCACTGGTCAGCATCGTCTACGGCGCCCTGCTCGCCATCGGCCAGCGCGACATCAAGCGGCTGATCGCCTACGCGTCGATCTCCCACTTCGGCTTCATCATCCTGGGTATCTTCGCGATGACCAGCCAGGGCCAGGGCGGCGCGACGCTCTACATGGTCAACCACGGGATCTCCACCGCCGCCCTGATGCTGGTCGCCGGCTTCCTGATCTCGCGCCGCGGCTCCCGGCTCATCGCCGACTACGGCGGGGTCCAGAAGGTCGCCCCGGTACTGGCCGGCACCTTCCTGATCGGCGGACTCGCCACCCTGTCGCTGCCGGGGCTCGCGCCGTTCGTCAGCGAGTTCCTGGTTCTGGCGGGCACGTTCACCCGCTACCCGGCCGCCGGGATCGTCGCCACGTTCGGCATCGTCCTGGCCGCGCTGTACGTGCTGGTGCTCTACCAGCGCACCATGACCGGACCGGTCAGGCCCGGGGTCGAGCGCATGCCCGATCTCAGGAAGCGCGAACTGGCGGTGGTGGCACCGCTGATCGCCCTGCTGGTCCTCCTCGGCGTCTTCCCCAAGCCGCTGACGGACATCGTCAACCCGGCGGTCGAGCACACCCTCTCGGACGTGCAGAAGACCGACCCCGATCCTGAGGTGGAGGCCGCCAAGTGAGCACCGCCACGGAACTCACCCTGCGGGCGCAGGAGGTCATCCCCGCGCCCGACATCGAGTACGGGCAGCTCGCCCCGGTGCTGATCGTCATCGGCGCCGCCGTCGTCGGCGTCCTGCTCGAGGCGTTCGTGCCGCGCCGGGCGCGGTACGCCGCCCAGACGCTGCTGGCGGGCCTGGCCCTGGCGTCGGCCTTCGCGGCCGTCGTCGGGCTGGCCGCCGCCGGGCGGGCCACCACCGAGGCGGGGCTGGTCGCCATGGGCGCCCTCGCCGTCGACGGGCCGGCGCTCTTCCTGCAGGGCGTGATCCTGCTGGTCTCGCTGGTCGCGGTCCTCACCTTCGCCGAGCGCAGGCTCGACCCGCGGGCGCACGGCAGGCACGTGGACTCCTTCGCCGCCGAAGGCGCGGCCGTGCCCGGCGGCGAGGGCGAGAAGGCGGCGGTGCGGGCCGGGTTCACCACCACCGAGGTCTACCCGCTGCTGCTCTTCGCGGTCGGCGGCATGCTGGTCTTCCCGGCCGCCAACGACCTGCTGACGCTCTTCATCGCGCTGGAGGTCTTCTCGCTCCCGCTGTACGTGCTGTGCGCGCTGGCCCGCCGCAAGCGGTTGATGTCGCAGGAGGCCGCGCTCAAGTACTTCCTGCTGGGCGCCTTCTCCTCCGCCTTCCTGCTCTTCGGCATCGCCCTGCTGTACGGCTACGCGGGCAGCGTGAAGTACGCGGAGATCGCGTCGGTGATCGCGGACACCAACCGCGGCACGACCGAGGCGCTCGCCGGGACGACGGGCAACGACGTACTGCTGCTCATCGGCGGCGCGCTGCTGGTGATGGGCCTGCTGTTCAAGGTCGGCGCCGTGCCGTTCCACATGTGGACGCCGGACGTCTACCAGGGCGCCCCGACCCCCGTGACCGGCTTCATGGCCGCCGCCACCAAGGTCGCCGCCTTCGGCGCCCTGCTGCGGCTGCTGTACGTCGTACTGCCGGGGCTCACCTGGGACTGGCGACCGGTGATGTGGGGGGTCGCGATCGTGTCGATGCTGGCCGGCGCGGTCATCGCCATCACCCAGACCGACGTCAAGCGGCTGCTGGCGTACTCCTCGATCGCGCATGCGGGCTTCATCCTCGCCGGTGTGATCGCGGCGACGCCCTCCGGCATCTCCTCGGTGCTGTTCTACCTGGCGGCCTACTCCTTCGTCACGCTCGGCGCCTTCGCCGTGGTGACGCTGGTGCGGGACGCGGGCGGCGAGGCCACGCACCTGTCCAAGTGGGCGGGGCTGGGGCGCCGTTCCCCGCTGGTGGCCGCGGTCTTCGCGGTCTTCCTGCTGGCCTTCGCGGGCATTCCGCTGACCTCCGGGTTCGCGGGCAAGTTCGCGGTGTTCAAGGCGGCTGCGGAGGGCGGCGCGGGGGCGCTGGTGGTCGTGGGCGTGATCGCCTCGGCCATCGCGGCGTTCTTCTACATCCGCGTCATCGTCCTGATGTTCTTCAGCGAGCCGAAGGTGGAGGGGCCGTCGGTCGCGGTGCCGAGCCCGCTGACCACCACGGCGATCGCCGTCGGTGTGGCGGTCACCCTGGTGCTGGGCGTGGCCCCGCAGTACTTCCTGGACCTCGCCTCCCAGGCGGGGGTGTTCGCCCGCTGAGGGCGCCCGTACGGGGGCGGGCGGCCCGCCCCCCCGGCCGGGCGGCCGTCGCCGTACGCGCCGTCGTATACGGGGTTCCGCTCCCCGGCGCGCTCACTCCGCGGGGAGCTCCAGATCGCTGGGCAGTCCGCTGGGCAGGTCGCCGATCTCGGGGATCTCGGTGGAGACCTCGGGGACCTCGACCCTGGTGAAGGTGTCGGTGGTGCCCGACTCCCAGACGACGGTGAGGCTCTCGCCCTCCACGCTCTTCACCGTGCCCCTGGTGCGGTCGGTGCTGCCGTCGGTGCACTTGAGGGTGAAGGTGACCGGATCGGCGCCGGTGTCGGCCGTGCCCGTGCAGGTGGTCTCGCCCAGCAGCGCCGCCTGCTCGCCGCTGACGCTCAGAACCATCGCCCTGCCGCCGCCCTCGGCGCTCCAGGTGCCGTTCACCCCGCCGGTCGCCGCCTCCCCACCGGGGCCGCCGGTGGGCTCGGCGGTCCGCCCGGAGCTCGTTCCCGGCTCGGGCTCCCCGGAGTCGCCGTCGCTTCCACAGCCGCTCACCAGCAGGGCTGCGGCCAAGGCGGCGGCCGCTCCCGCGTACCGTGCCGATGTGCGCACGTGGTCCCCCTATGCGTATCACTGCGTACTGCAAGGACACGTCAAACTAGCAGGTGACACCCGCCGGCGGCCCGGCCCGGGACGGATTCCCGGCCGGGCCGCCGGCCGGCGCGGTGTCAGGTGTCCCGGCCGGCGGCCGGGTGGATGCGGCCGGACACCTCGCCCAGACCGATGCGGGATCCGTGCGGGCCCGGCGCCCAGGCGCTGATGACGACCTCGTCGCCGTCCTCCAGGAACGTCCGCTCGCCGTCGGGGAGCCCGACCGGGTCGCGGCCGGACCAGGTCAGCTCCAGCAGGCAGCCGCGCTGGTGCACCTCGGGGCCGCTGACGGTGCCGGAGGCGAAGAGGTCCCCGGTGCGCAGCGAGGCGCCGTTCACGGTCATGTGGGCGAGTTGCTGGGCGGCCGTCCAGTACATCGCGGAGAACGGGGGCTCGGCGATGGTGTGTCCGTTGAGGGAGACCGAGATCCGCAGGTCCAGCCCGCCCGGCTCCCCGCCCGCGGCGTCCTCCAGGTAGTCCAGCAGCGGGTGGGTGCGCCGCGGCGGTTCGGTGCGGGCCGAGTCGAGGGCGTCCAGCGGGGTGACCCAGGCCGAGACGGAGGTCGCGAAGGACTTCCCCAGGAACGGGCCCAGCGGCACGTACTCCCAGGCCTGGATGTCGCGTGCCGACCAGTCGTTGACCAGGCAGACGCCGAAGACGTGTTCCCGGAAGTCCGCCTGCGGCACCGGTTCGCCCAGCCGGGAGGGGGCGCCGACGAGGAAGCCGACCTCCGCCTCGATGTCCAGGCGGCGGGACGGGCCGAAGGAGGGGGAGGCCTCGTCGGGGGCCTTGCGCTGCCCCCGCGGGCGGACGACGGGGGTGCCGGAGACCACGACGGTGCCGGAGCGGCCGTGGTAGCCGATCGGCAGGTGCTTCCAGTTGGGGGTGAGCGGTTCGCCCCCGGGACGGAAGATCCGTCCGACGTTGGTGGCATGGTGCTCGCTGGCGTAGAAGTCGACGTAGTCGGCCACCTCGAAGGGGAGGTGGAGGGTGACGTCCTCGAGCCGGATCAGGTACTGCGTGACGGCGCCGGCGTGCTCGGGCGCGGTCAGCCAGGAACGCAGCTCCGCGCGCACCGCCTGCCAGACGGGGCGCCCCGCCGCCATCAGGGGGTTGAGGTCCGGCTTCTGGAGCAGGCCGGTGTGGGGCGAGCCGAACGCGTCGGCCGCCGAGCCCGCGTCCAGGACGTACGGGCCGTAGCGCACGCCGATCCGGCGCAGATCGGGGTCGTCCTCGGTGGTGAAGACGCCGTAGGGCAGGTTCTCCGGGCCGAAGAGATCGCCTTCGGGCAGTTCGAGCGGGGTCGCGTCGGACATGGGTGAGGTGCCTCGCCTTCGAGGTCGTCGCCGGTCAGGGCCGCGAACAGGCTACGCGGTGGTGATCCGCGGCAGAAGCGACCCGCTGCGGGGCCCGGGGGACCCGGACGCGGCCTCCGTCACAGAGGCAGCGCGGCGGTCGTGATCCCCTCGGGACCGGCTACGCTGCCAGGGATGACGATGGCGACGGCGGCCCGGCGGTACGGCGAGACACCGCGGATGCCGCGACGAGCCGCGTGATCGTTGGCTGATCGTACGCAGACAGGAGTACCCCTCGTGACCGTCGTCGGGCCCTTCGGGCTGAGCGTGCGGGACCATGCGCTGGAAACCGATGTCCAGGCGGGGTTGGCGGCGGTCGAGGAAGGCCTTATCGAGGCCACCAAGAGCGGCGTGCCCTTCATAACGGAAGCCGCGAGGCATCTGGTGCGGGCCGGCGGGAAGAGGTTCCGCCCGTTGCTGGTGATGCTGGCGGCGCAGTTCGGGGATCCGCACGCCCCGGGGGTGGTGCCCTCGGCGGTGGTCGTGGAGCTGACACATCTGGCGACGCTCTACCACGACGACGTGATGGACGAGGCGGACGTGCGGCGCGGAGTGCCCAGCGCCAACGCCCGCTGGGACAACTCCGTGGCCGTCCTCACCGGCGACTTCCTCTTCGCCCGGGCCTCGCACATCCTGGCCGACCTGGGACCGGAGGCGGTCCGGATCCAGGCCGAGGCGTTCGAGCGGCTGGTGACCGGGCAGATCCTGGAGACGGCGGGACCGCGGGAGGGCGACGACCCGATCGACCACTACCTCGACGTGATCGCGGGCAAGACCGGCTCGCTGATCGCGGTGGCCGGGCGCTTCGGCGCGATGATGTCGGGTGCGGACGAGAGCGTCGTGGACGTCCTCACCCAGTACGGGGAGCGGATCGGCACCGCCTTCCAGCTGGCCGACGACGTGCTCGACATCGCCAGTGACTCCCACGAGTCCGGCAAGACCCCCGGCACGGACCTGCGGGAGGGCATCGCGACGCTGCCGGTCCTGCGTCTGCGCGCCCGCGCGGCCCACGGCGGCTCGCCGGAGGACCTGGCCCTGTGCGCGCTGCTGGACGGCGATCTGAGCGATGACGCCCGGCACGCGGAGGCGCTGGCGGGACTCCGCGCCCATCCGGCGCTGGAGGAGGCGCGGCGCGACACGATCCGCTGTGCGGACGAGGCCCGCAACGTCCTGGCGCCCCTGCCGGACTGCGCGGCCAGGGAGGCCCTCTCCTATCTGTGCGACTCGGTGGTCCACCGCGCGGGCTGACCGCGCCGGGGGCGCCGTCCGCCCCGACCGCCCCGATCCGGAAGAGTCCGTACGCCTCGGGGAGGGGGCGGAGAGCCGCGCGCGGTGCCCGGTGGGACGAGACGGCGTCGGTGGTGTCATACCTCGGGAGTAGATCGGCTCGATCCTGTCGTCCGACGCCCTGTCCGGAGCAATTTGGTGGGATTGACACCGTCGCCCCGCACCGGAATGGGTGAGAATGGCGGCCAGGGGTTGACGAGTGCGACGTACGGACGAACCGCCGCCGATCACGGAGGTAAGGGCACACATGGCACGGACCCGACCGATGAAGAAGACGTTGCGTTACGCGGTGCCGGCGACCGTGGCCGGAGCGACGGTGGCGGCCGTCGGCCTCGTACCGGCACTGGCCAGTTCCGGCGGCAGCCCGGATCTGGCGAAGATCACCGCCGAGGAGCTGGTCGCGAAGATCGCGGCCTCGGACACCCAGCAGCTGTCCGGGACGGTGAGGATCACCACCGACCTCGGTCTGCCCGCTCTGCCCGGCATGGGCCCGGGCGGCTACGGCGGCGGCCGGGAGGAGGGCGGCGGGGACGGCTCCGGAAGCGCCGACCCGCGTGGCAGGCTCACCGAGCTGGCCTCCGGATCCCACACCCTGCGCGTGGCGGTGGACGGACCGGACAGACAGCGCCTCTCGATCGTGGAGAAGGCCGCGGAGTACAGCCTCATCCGCAACGGCGGTGACGTGTGGGCGTACGACAGTGCCTCCGACACCGTCCACCACACAGTCCTCCCGCGGGAGACCGAGCGGGGAGCCGGCCGGGGGGAGGCCCCCGGGGGGCTGGAGAAGGCGACCCCGCAGAAGGCCGCCCAGGAGGTTCTCAAGGCCGTCGACGCCACCACCTCGGTCACCGTCGACGGTACGGCGAAGGTCGCCGGACAGGACGCCTACCAGCTGCTGGTCGAGCCGAAGCAGCCGGACAGCACGGTCGGTTCGGTGCGGATCGCGGTGGACGCGGACAGCGGTGTGCCGCTGAGGTTCACACTCACCCCCCAGGACGGCGGAAAGGCCGCCGTCGACGTGGGCTTCACCGAGGTGGAGTTCGCCAAACCGGACGCCGACACCTTCGCCTTCAAGCCGCCGAAGGGCGCGAAGGTCACCGAGGAGAGGCTCGACGGCGCACGGAACGGCTCCGGCGGGACGCCGCACGAGGGCGGCGGTGGCGCCGAGGGCAAGGGCCCGGACGGTGCCGGGGGGCTGCCGTCCGGCCTGGAGGTCGTCGGTGAGGGCTGGAACTCGGTCGCCCGGATCGAGCTGCCCGGCGGAAGCCCGGTGCCCGGCACCGGCCCCGGCAAGGACGCCGGGCAGGAGGCGACGCCCGAGGTGCGCGGGCTGCTCGACGGCTTCACCGAGGAGGTCAAGGGCGACTTCGGCACCGGCCGGTTCTTCAGCACCCGCCTCGTCAACGCCCTGATCACCGATGACGGCACCGTGTACGTCGGAGCCGTCACCCGTGAGGGGCTGGTCAAGGCGGCCGACTCCGCCGGCCGGGCCGGATAGCGCGCCCGCCGCCCGGTCCCGCGGCCCATCTGCGAGGCGGCGCGGCGGGACCGGTGCGGCACTGCCGCGCCGCACCGTCCACTCGACCCCGGGAAGCGCCATGCAGCCACCGTCCGCTCCGGACACGGTCGTCGAGGCCCGCGGGCCCGCCAAGCGGTACCGCGGCGGACAGCCCGCCGTGGACGGCCTCGACCCGGCGGTGCCGCGCGGCAGTGTCTTCGGCTTCCTGGGGCCCAACGGTTCGGGCAGGACGACCACGATCCGGATGCTGTTCGGACTGATCGAGCCCAGCGGTGGCAGCGCGCGGCTGCTGGGCGAGCCGATGCCGGACGCGGCCCGGCGGGTGCTGCCGCGGGTGGGCGCGCTGATCGAGGGCCCGGCGCCGTACGGCTTCCTCCTGGCCGTGACAACCAGCTGCGGCTGGACGCGGCCGATTCGACCGCCGATCCCCGCACCCGTGCGGCCCGGGTGGAAGAGGCACTGGAACGGGTGGGGCTCACGGCCGCCGCCCGCAAGAGGGCACGGGCGTACTCGCTGGGCTGAAGCAGCGCCTCGGTCCGGCGGCGGCGCATGGGCCCGGTTCGCCGGCCGGGACGTCACTGTCTGAGCCGCCCGAGCGACGCCCCGGTCCGCCCTCCTCATGCCACGCAGAATTCATTGCGTTCGGGATCCGTCATCACCGTCCACTCACCGCCCGGCTCTCTCACCTGCCGTATGACCGCCGCGCCCAGGCCCTCCAGCCGGGCAACGGTCTCCTCACGCCGGCCGGGGCCCGAATGGACATCGATGTGCAGGCGGTTCTTGACCGTCTTCGCCTCCGGGACCCGCTGGAAGAGCAGACGCCGTCCCAGCCCCGCGCCGCTGTCGGGGTCGGCCGGGTCCTCCGGATGGCGTGCCGCCGCCAGGTCGCGCCAGGCGCGGCGGCCATGGTGCTCGACCAGGATGTCCTCACCCACGGCACCGACACCGAGCAGGCGCTCGATCAGGGTGCTGTTGTCCTCCACCCGGTATCCCAGGGCCGCGGCCCAGAAGTCGGCCAGCCGGTGCGGGTCCGCGCAGTCGATCACGAGTTTCCAGCCCAGCACCTCGTGAGCGCCGTCCGCCGAATCCGCCCCGTCCGCCGAACCCGCCGTGCCCGAGGACTCCGCCATCGTCCCGTCTCCCGTCCGCCGTCTTCCCCTTGATCGGCAACCAGTTATAGTGGTTACGTGACGGAGTCCGCAACAGGTCTGATGCTGCACTCACCCGAAGGGGTGCCCTACCGCTTCGACCCGGGAGCCCTGTGCCTGGAACTGCTGCCGACGGGCGGGGCCGGGAGCCACGCCCGCCGCGAGGTGCTGCGCGAGCCGGTGAATCTCGCGGTCTGGGCCGCCCGCTCCCGGCTGCGTCCCGCACCGTCGATCGAGGTGACGGAGGCGGAGCTGACCGCCGCCAGGGAGCTGCGCGCCGTGCTGTGGCGGATGGCGGTGGACCGGGTGCACGGACGTACGCCGCGCCCGCAGGACGCGGCGGCGGTCAACGAGGCCGCGTCCTGTCCGCCGCTGCCGGTGCGGTTGCGGCAGGACGGCGGACGGGGCTGGACGAGGGAATGGGGGCCGGGCGCGACCGGCACGCACCTGCTCTCGACCGTCGCGCGTGACGCCGTCGATCTGTTCGGCGGCCCCTGCGCACACCGGATACGTGAGTGCGCGTCGGACGACTGCCGCCTGGTCTTCGTGGACACCTCGCGGCCCGGACGCCGCCGCTGGTGCTCGATGGAGCGCTGCGGCAACCGCCACAAGGTCCGGGCGCTGCGCACCCGCCGGGGGGAGGGGGAGTGACCGCGGGCTCGCGGCGATCGCCCGCCCACCGGTCCGGTGGGGCGGACCGGTGGGCGGGTGGGGGCCGGGCCGAGGACCGGAGGAGCCGGACGGGTCAGAAGGTGAGCTTCCAGCTGTCGATGTGGCCGGAGTCGCTGCGGTACACGTCCCGCACGCGCAGCCTCCAGGTGCCGGAGGCCGCCTCGGAGGAGGCGTTGACGGTGTAGGTGGTGATCACGTCGTCGCCCGAGTCCCAGCCGGAGTTCTTCAGCCGGTAGCTGCTGCCGTCGGGCGCCACCAGGTCGATGACCAGATCACCGCGGTAGGTGTGCTTGATGTCGACACCGACTTCGAGGTCGCTCGGGGCGTTTCCGGAGAGGCCGGTGACGGAGACCGGGGACTCCACGGTGCCGGGGTCCGGAATCTGGTAATCGTCCGTGTTCTCGAAGGTGTCGCCGTCCGGCGGCGGGGTGGTGGCGCCCGAGCTCAGCGTCCACACCGCGTGGGCGGCGGCGTCGCTGTTGCGGTCCAGGGCGGTGTCGTTGACGTTGGCGGTGGTGTCGCAGGAGGAGTGGTAGCAGCGGTCGAAGGCCTGCCCGGCGGTGCCGCCCCACTTCTGCGCCTGGGCGCTGGTCTTGACGCGTCCGGCGCCGGTGAACAGCCCGCCGACGGGGACGCCCGCGCTCTTGAACGGAGCGTGGTCGGACCGTCCGTCGCCCTCCGTCTCGATCTCGGTCGGGATGCCCTTGGCGGCGAACCAGTCCTTGAAGACCCTCTCGATGGCCGGGTCGTCGTCGTAGACGAAGTAGCCGGCGTTCGGCGAGCCGATCATGTCGAAGTTGAGGTAGCCGTCGATCCTCGACCGCTCCGTGGAGGAGAGGCTGTTGACGTAGTGCCTCGAGCCCACCAGACCGAGCTCCTCGGCCCCCCACCAGGCGAACCGCAGGTGCTTGTCGGGCTGGTACCCCGCACGGGCCACGGCCAGGGCGGTCTCCAGGACGGCGGCGGAGCCGGAGCCGTTGTCGTTGATGCCGGCGCCGCTGCTGACCGAGTCCAGATGCGCTCCGGACATGAGGACGGCGCCGCTGTCGCCACCGGGCCAGTCGGCGATCAGGTTGTAGCCGGTGGTCCCGTTGTAGGTGAACTGCTGGAGGGTGGTGGTGTAGCCGGCGGCGTCCAGCTTGCCCTTGACGTAGTCGACCGACGCCCGGTAGCCGGGGCGGCCGTGGGCGCGGTTGCCGCCGTTGGCGCCTGCGATCGCCTGGAACTGCGAGAGGTGCGCCTTGACGTTGGTGAGCGGGATGTCCGGTGCCGCGGCGGCCGGGGCGGCACCGGCCGTGGCCGGGGCGGTCGTCGCGGTGAGCAGCCCGGCGGCGAGCACGCCGGCGAGTCCGGCTCCGAGGGCGGCGCGGCGGAGGGGGGATCTTCGGGAGAGCCGGCGTCCGGCGTGAGTGGGCATCATGCCTCCTGTGGGGGTTGACGTGGGCATGATGCTGATGGGGCGCCAGTGTGTCGTCAAGGGCGGAATCCGGACATAGGTGTCCTAGTATCGGACGCCGTAGCGCTGACGTGGCGCATCCGCGCGGTGCACCGCGAAATGGCTGGTTCCGGCCGTTCCCCCTTTGGGGTTCCTCTGCGGAAGGCCGACCGGAACCGGGGGCCGGCCGCGGCCGCCCCCCGGGGTCAGTTCTTCGCGGCGTCCGACGGTGTGCCCGCCCCCGCCGGGCGGTCCGCCGGACGGCCGGTCCTTCCGGGCTCCGCGCCCTCGGCCTCTCCGCCGCCCGTCCGCGGTGTCGGCGCGGCTG
>NZ_JBXUOY010000002.1:0-63429 GCF_057196705.1 Streptomyces sp. ATLC9
GAACATCGCCGCCGGTCTCCGCCACAACGCCCGCGACCCTCGGCGACCCCTCGCGCTCCTCGGCCTCGGTTGATCACAAACCGGACGTCACTCGACTACGCCGAAGCCCTGCCCCCGAGCAACAGAAAACCCCAGGTCAGAGACTATCTGACCTGGGGTTCCTCGGAGCCGCCTAAGGGAATCGAACCCTTGACCTACGCATTACGAGTGCGTCGCTCTGGCCGACTGAGCTAAGGCGGCGATGCGTGCGGCGAACCACAGCGCGCCCAAGTCTACACAGTGCCCGGGGGTGCCCCGCACCGGATCCGGTGCGGGGCGCGGATCGGGGAGTCAGGGGGTCAGGAGCACTTCTTGCCGTCGGCGGGGACCTTCCCCTGCAGCAGGTAGGCGTTGACCGCCGAGTCGACGCAGTCGCTGCCGCGCACGTACGCCGTGTGGCCGTCGCCCTCGTAGGTCAGCAGGGTCGCCGAGGAGAGCTGCCCGGCCAGGCCCCGGGACCACTTGTACGGGGTCGCCGGGTCGCGGGCGGTGCCGACGACCAGGATCGGGGCGGCACCCTCGGCCTCGATGCGGCGGGGCTCGCCGGTGGGCGGGTGCTGCCAGTACGCGCAGTTCAGGGCCGTCCAGGCGAAGTTCCGGCCGAAGACGGGAGACGCCTCGCGGAAGTCGGGGACGGCCTTCTCCGCCGCGGCCGGGCCGGTGAAGGGTGCGGGCAGGTCCAGGCAGTTCACGGCGGCGTTGGCGTACATGATGTTGCCGTAGCCGCCGTCGGCGCCGCGCTCGTAGTAGTCGTCGGCCATCGACAGCAGCTCCGCGCCGTCGCCCTTCTGCGCGGCGGTGAGCGCCGAGCGCAGCTTCGGCCAGTAGTACTCGGTGTACATGGCGCTCAGCACGCCGATCGTGGCCAGCGACTCGGTCAGTTTCCGCGACTCGCCCGTGGCGACCGGCCTGTCGTCCGTCTTCTCGAAGAAGGCGCTCAGGCGCTCGCCCGCCTCCCTGGCGCTCCCGTTGCCGAGGGGGCAGTCGTCGAGCTTGACGCAGTCCTCGGCGAAGGCGGTGAAGGCCGTGTCGAAGCCCGCGGTCTGGTCGAGGTTGAGCTGCTCGGAGGTGAGGGAGGGATCCATGGCGCCGTCCAGGACGAGCCGGCCGACGCGGTACGGGAAGAGCCCGGCGTAGGTGGCGCCGAGGTAGGTGCCGTAGGAGGCACCGACGTAGGTCAGCCTGTCGTCGCCGAGCACCTGGCGCAGGACGTCCATGTCACGGGCCGCCTCGACGGTCGAGACGTGGCCGAGCAGGTCGCCCTCCCGCTTCTCGCAGCCCTCGGCGAACTTCTCGAAGGCCGCCGCCAGCTTGTCGATCTCGCCTTCGTCGTCGGGGGTGACGTCGGTGCGGACGTAGTCGTCCATCTCCTCGTCGGTCAGGCACTCGACGGGTTCGCTGCGGGCCACACCGCGCGGGTCCATGCCGACGATGTCGTACCGGGCGCGCACCGGGGCCGGGTAGCCGACGCCCGCCGCGAGCTGGACGTAGTCGACGGCGGAGCCGCCCGGGCCGCCCGGGTTGACGTGCAGGGCGCCCAGCCGCCCGCCCGGGCCGGAGGCCTTCTTGCGGGTGACGGCGAGCTTCAGGTCCTTCTCCGCGTCGGGCGCGGCATAGTCCAGGGGCACCTTGAGTTCGGCGCACTGGAAGCCGGAGACTCCGCACTTCTTCCAGCTCAGCTTCTGCTCGTAGTACGGCTCCAGGTTCGCCGGGATCGGCTCGGGCAGCGGCTGGAGCGGCTCGGCCGTGTTCACCGCGCGGTCGTCCGAGGGACGTGACGACGAACGGGAGGGCTCGGCGCCTCGCTCGGGCTCCGGATCGTCCGGACCGGAGCAGCCCGACAGCAACAGCGCGGCCGTCGCGAACGCGACGCCACCGGTACGGAGCAGACGCCTGGTGTCCATGACGTCGGAGCGTATACGGGCCGGGGCCGTCAGACGGTGAGCCGCCGCCGGAGTCCACGGCCGCGAAGGCGGGGGTCAGCCCGCGCGGAGCGCCACCGCCATCGCCTCAACGGCCAGCAGGGGGGCCACATTGCGCTCGATGGCGCGGCGGCACTCCAGTACCGCCTCCATGCGTCGCAGCGTCTGCTCCGGACGGGTGGAGGCGGCGATCCGTTCCACCGCGTCCCGGACGTCCTCGCCCGCGATCGCCGCCTGTGAACCGAGCTGGCGGACCAGCACGTCGCGGTAGAAGGCGGTGAGGTCGAGCAGGGCGAGGTCGAGGGAGTCGCGCTGGGCGCGGGTGGCGCGGCTCTTCTGCCGCTTCTCCAGGTCCTTCATCACTCCCGCCGTGCCGCGCGGCAGCCGGCCGCCCTCGGAGGCGCCGAGAGCCGCTCGCATCTCCTCGGTCTCCCTGGCGTCCACCTCCTCGACGGCCTCCTTGGCGTCCTCGCCGGCCGCGTCGACCAGTTGCTGGGCGGCCCGGAGCGCGTCGCCGATGTCGTCCATCCGGGTGGGCAGGGCGAGGACGGCGGCGCGGCGCGTACGGGCCCGCGCGTCGGTGGCCAGGCGCCGGGCCCTCTCGACGTGCCCCTGGGTGGCGCGGGCGGCGGCCACCGCCGTCTCCGGTTCGATGCCGTCGCGCCGGATCAGCATGTCGGCGACGGCGTCGACCGGAGGCGTGCGCAGCACCAGATGGCGGCAGCGGGAGCGGATGGTGGGCAGGACGTCGTCGGCCGAGGGCGCGCACAGCAGCCACACCGTGCGGGGGGCGGGCTCCTCCACGGCCTTGAGGAGCGCGTTGGCGGCCTGCTCGGTGAGCCGGTCGGCGGTCTCGTGGACGACCACCTGCCAGCGGCCCCCGGACGGGGAGAGCTGGGCGCGGCGCACCAGGTCGCGGGTGTCGCCGACGCCGGTGCTGAGCCCGGACGCGCGGACCACCTCGACGTCGGCGTGCGTGCCGATCAGCGCCGTGTGGCAGCCGTCGCAGAAGCCGCAGCCGGGTGCGCCGCCCAGGGCCCGGTCGGGACCGACGCACTGCAGGGCGGCGGCGAAGGCGCGGGCGGCGGTCGCCAGACCGCAGCCCGGGGGGCCGGTGAACAGCCAGGCGTGGGTCATCGCCGAGCCGGAGAGCCCGGACGTCTCCGGTGGTGTCGGAGCCTTCGACGGCGCTGTCCGGCCTCCCTCTCCGCCGGCGGCCGCCGTGACGTACGCGTCGGCGTCGCGCGCCGCCGCGGTGAGCTGCTCCACGATCCGGTCCTGCCCGACCAGGTCGTCCCATACGGCCATGTGTCCGTCGCCCTCCCTCCGCGCGCTGCTCCGGTCCGTCCGGCACCGGACGGCATCCCGGCCATTGTTCCGCACGGCTGTGACAGCCGCGGACGGCCGGTCCGCGGCGGCCCGCGGCCGTCAGTCCCGGCGTCCGCGCCGCCGGCCGTCCTCCTCGTCCTCGGTGAGCTCCTGGTGGGGGCCGAGGAGTTCGTCGGCGAGGGTGGGCAGGTCGTCCATCGGCGTCTCCTCCGCCCATTCGGGGCGGCGGCGGCGGGGGCGGCCCGCCTCGTCGACCTGCGGCAGCTCCCGGGTGCGCTCCTCCCCGGCCGCGGGCGGGGCGGCCGGGGGCTCGGTCCCGGGCTCGTCCTTGCGCAGCGACCACGACGGCGCCCGCTCCCCGGGCCTCACCCGCGGCAGCGGAGCGGTCTCGTCCGCGGGGGCCGCGGGCGTGTCCGCCGGGGGCGTCCGGGGGACCGGAGGAGCCGGGGGTGCCTGCTGCGGCAGGACGACCGTCTCCTCCGCGTCCGGCGGGACCCGCGGCAGGACGGCGGTCTCGTCGGCCTCGCTCCCGCCGTCTCCGGTGCCGGCACCGGTGTCCGGCGCCTCGTCCTTGCGCGGTGAGTGCCTGCGCACCGCCTCCGGGGACTCCCGGGACTCCCGCTCCCGGCGGGCCGCTTCCTCCGCCTCCGCGGCCCCGCGTGCCTGCTCGGCGCGGAGGAGGGCCTCCTCGGCCTTGCGCTGCCTCTCCAGCCGGCGCTCCTCGGCCTCGGCCCGCAACCGGGCCTCCTCCTCGGCCAGACGGCGCCTGCGTTCCCCCTCCCGGCGGCGGGCACGCTCCTCGGCCTCGCGGCGGGCGCGCTCCTCCTCCGCCTGGCGGCGGGCCTCCTCGGCACGCTGCCGGGCCTCCTCGGCCCTGCGCAGCTCCTCGCGGCGCCGGGCTTCCTCCTCCTCGCGCTTCCTGCGCTCCTCCTCCTCGGCGCGCAGCCGCTCCAGACGCTCCTGGCGCTCGCGCTCCAGGCGCTCCTCCTCGGCCTTGCGCGCGGCCTCCTCCTCCGCACGCCTGCGGGCCTCCTCCTCGGCCCTGCGACGCGCCTGCTCACGGGCGGCGATCTCGGCCTCGGACAGCGGCAGCACCTGGTCGAGCCGGTGCCGCACCACCGTGGTGACGGCCTCGGGCTCCAGGCCCGCGTCCACCACCAGGTAGCGGGTGGGGTCGGCGGCGGCCAGGGCGAGGAAGCCGGAACGGACCCGCCGGTGGAACTCGGCGGACTCCGACTCCAGCCGGTCGGGCGCCTCGGTGAACCGCTCGCGGGCGGTCTCCGGGGAGATGTCCAGCAGCACGGTCAGATGGGGTACGAGCCCGTCGGTGGCCCACCGGGAGATCCGGGCCACCTCCGTCGGCGACAGATCGCGCCCGGCGCCCTGGTAGGCGACGGAGGAGTCGATGTAGCGGTCGGTGATGACGACCGCGCCGCGCTCCAGGGCGGGACGGACCACCGAGTCCACGTGCTCGGCCCGGTCGGCGGCGTAGAGCAGGGCCTCGGCGCGGTGCGACAGACCGGCGGAGGAGACGTCCAGCAGGATCGAGCGCAGCCGCTTGCCGATCGGGGTCGCGCCCGGCTCGCGGGTGACGACGACCTCGTGGCCCTTGGAGCGGATCCACTCGGCCAGCGCCTCCACCTGCGTGGACTTGCCCGCGCCGTCGCCGCCCTCCAGGGCGATGAAGAAGCCGGTGGACGAGGGGGCCTGGGCCGGCTCGGCGCCGCCGCCGAACGCCTCGCGCAGATCGCGCCGCAGCGGCACGCCCTGCCGGTCGTCGAGGCGGACCAGGAGGAGGGCCGCCACCGGCAGCAGCAGCGCGCCGACCAGCATCAGCGTGAAGGCCGCGCCGCCGTGGGCGAAGACGAAGTCGCCGCTGTCGACCCGGTGCGGTCCGATGAGGCCCGCCGACACGGGTGCGGTGACGGCCGCGAGCACGACGCCGACGTGCACGGACGCGTGCAGGTGGTCGGTCATCCGGGCGTGGCGGGACTCCTCGGTCTCCCCGTCCAGGAGGGTGTGCCCGGTGTTCGCGGCGACTCCGGCGGACAGACCGGCGAGCAGGAGCAGCAGCAGCACGGCTGTGGTGTCGGGGGTCAGCCCGGCCGCGAGCAGGGCCAGGCCGGCCAGTGCGACGGAGAGGGCGAGCAGCCGCCTGCGGGACAGCGCGGGCAGTACGCGCGGGGCCCGGCGGGCGCCCGCGGCGGTGCCGCCGGTCAGCGCCAGGACGAACAGCCCGAACAGGACCGGGCCGCCGCCCAGGTCCATGGCGTGCAGCGCCGCGAGGGCGGCGGCCGCGGCGACGGCGGCGGCCACACAGGCGCCGGTCAGGACGAGCAGCGGCGCGGCGCCGGTGCGGCCCCTGTCCACGGACCCGCGGACGGGTTTGCCGTCCGCGCCCTGTTCCGGCCTGCCGGTGCGGGGGCGGCGCAGGCCCTCCAGCGGGGAGCGGGGGCGCGGGGTGTCGCCGCCGGGCAGGTGGAGGAAGTACAGCAGGGCGATCGACGCGGCGAACAGGCCGGCGGCGGCGTACGACGCCAGTGCCGCCTGGTGGGTGGTGAACCACTCGATGCCCGCGCCCAGCAGGTTGCCGACCAGGGTGATCGCGACCAGCCCCGCGGCGGCGGCCGGGATGGACAGGAAGTCCGTGCGCAGCCACAGGCGGCGCAGCGCGTCGTGGTGGTCCGGCAGGGGGCGCACCGCCGCACCCTCGGGGGGCGGCGCGGGCAGCAGCGTGGGGGCGGCGCTGTCCTTGGCCACGTTCCGGACGCGTTCGGCGACCCCGGTGAGGAAGACGGTGACCAGCACGAACGCGAACGCCTGGTCGGGGGTCCAGTCGATCCACAGCGGCGCGACGATCATCAGCGCCAGCCGTACGCCGTCCGCCCCGATCATGGTCCAGCGGCGGTCGAGCACACCGCCGGAGTCGGCGGTGAGGGAGGAGAGCGGGCCCAGCAGCACGGCGCCGAAGAGCAGGGAGGCCAGCAGCCGGACGGCGAGGACGGCGGTGACGGCGAGCGCCACGCCGCGGTAGCCGCCGCCCAGGACCGGAGCGCCGCCCATCGCCGGTACGGTGATGGCCGCCTGGAGGGCCAGCAGCACCAGGACCAGCAGGGCGAGGGCGTCACCGATCCCGCCGGCGAGCTGTGCGCCCCACAGCCGGCGCAGGGGGGCATGCCTCAGCAGGGCCCGTACGGCGCGCTCGCGGGAGTCCGCGGCCAGGGCGTCGGAGGTGGGGGACACGACCGGTGGCTGCTCTGCACGCGTCATCCGGCCAGCCTATCGGTCGGGGATGCGGGGGCGGCGATGCGGCCGGAGGAGCGGCCGGGGAAGCTGTTGCGGACGGACACGTGCGGAAGGTTCCCGCACGTGCCGTCCGTATGCCTGCCCTTGTGCGCCTACTCCGCGTCGGCCGCCGTCCCGCCTCCGGCGGTCCCCTTCGCCGCGGTCTTCCTGGCGGTCTTCTTCGCCGCGGTCTTCCTGGTCGCGGTCTTCTTGGCGGTCTTCTTCGCCGCGGTCTTCCTGGTCGCGGTCTTCTTGGCGGTCTTCTTCGCCGGCCCCTTGGCCCGCTTCTCCGCCAGCAGCTCGTACGCGCGCTCCGGCGTGATCGTCTCCACGTCGTCGTCACGGCGCAGTGTGGCGTTGGTCTCGCCGTCGGTGACGTACGGGCCGAAGCGGCCGTCCTTGACCACCACGGGGCGCTCGCTGGCCGGGTCGGTGCCCAGCTCCTTCAGCGGCGGCTTGGCCGCGGCCCGGCCGCGCTGCTTGGGCTGGGCGTAGATCGCCAGCGCCTCGTCCAGGGTGACGGTGAAGATCTGCTCCTCGCTCTGGAGCGAGCGGGAGTCGGTGCCCTTCTTCAGGTACGGGCCGTAGCGGCCGTTCTGCGCGGTGATCTCCTGGCCGCTCTCGGGGTCGGCGCCGACCACGCGCGGCAGGGAGAGCAGTTTCAGCGCGTCGTCGAGGGTGACGGTGTCCAGGGACATCGACTTCAGCAGCGAGGCCGTGCGCGGCTTGACGGCGTTCTTGCCCGTCCTGGGCGTGCCCTCGGGCAGCACCTCGGTGACGTACGGCCCGTAGCGGCCGTCCCTGGCCACGACGGGGCGGCCCGTATCCGGGTCGGTGCCCAGCTCGAACTCGCCGCTGGGTTTGGCCAGCAGCTCCCGGGCGTACTCCGCCGTCAGCTCGTCCGGCGGCAGGTCGGCGGGTACGTCGGCGCGGCGGCCGGTCTCGCCCTCGGCGGCCGGGGACTCCTCGACATAGGGGCCGTAGCGGCCCACCCGCAGCACGATCCCCTCCCCGACGGGGAAGGAGGAGACGCCCCGGGCGTCGATCGCGCCGAGGTCGGAGACCAGCTCCTTCAGTCCGCCGAGGTGGTCGCCGTCGCCGTTCCCGGCCGCCGCGGCGGCGGCGCCCTCGGCACCCGGCTCGTCGGTGCCGAAGTAGAAGCGGCGCAGCCACGGCACGGCCTCGGCCTCGCCGGCGGCGATGCGGTCGAGGTCGTCCTCCATCTTCGCGGTGAAGTCGTAGTCGACCAGGCGGCCGAAGTGCTTCTCCAGCAGGCCGACGACGGCGAAGGAGAGGAAGGAGGGGACGAGCGCGGTGCCCTTCTTGAAGACGTAGCCGCGGTCGAGGATGGTGCTGATGATCGACGCGTAGGTCGAGGGGCGCCCGATCTCGCGCTCCTCCAGCTCCTTGACCAGGGTGGCCTCGGTGTAGCGGGCCGGGGGCTTGGTGGCGTGGCCGTCCACCGACATCGCGGTGGCGGCCAGCCGGTCGCCCTCGTCGACGCGCGGCAGGCGGCGCTCGCGGTCGTCGAGGTCGGCGCCGGGGTCGTCGGCGCTCTCGACATAGGCTTTGAGGAAGCCGTGGAAGGTGATGATCTTGCCGGAGGCACTGAACTCGGCGTCCCGGCCGTCCGTAGCGCGGCCGCCGACCTTGACGGTGACGGACTGACCGGTGGCGTCCTTCATCTGGGAGGCGACCGTCCGCTTCCAGATCAGCTCGTACAGCCTGAACTGGTCGCCGGTCAGACCCGTCTCGGCGGGGGTGCGGAAGCGGTCGCCGGAGGGGCGGATCGCCTCGTGGGCCTCCTGCGCGTTCTTGACCTTGCTCGCGTAGGTGCGGGGGCGGTCGGGCAGGTAGTCGGCGCCGTAGAGCTGGGCGACCTGGGCGCGGGCGGCCGCGACGGCGGTGCCGGACAGGGTGGTGGAGTCCGTCCGCATGTAGGTGATGAAGCCGTTCTCGTACAGCTTCTGCGCCACCTGCATGGTCACCTTCGCGCCGAAGCCGAGCTTGCGGCTGGCCTCCTGCTGGAGGGTGGTCGTGCGGAAGGGGGCGTACGGCGAGCGGCGGTACGGCTTGGACTCCACCGAGCGGACGGTGAAGTCGGCTCCCTCCAGGGCGGCGGCCAGCGCGCGGGCGGCGGTCTCGTCCAGGTGCAGGACGTTCGCCCGGTCGCCGGAGCCGCCCTTGAGCCGGCCGTCGGGGCCGAAGTCGCGGCCCTGGGCGACGCGGCGGCCGTCCACGGTGCTCAGCCGGGCGGTGAGGGAGGCCGGGTCGGCCGCGTCACCGGCCACGTTGGCGCCGCCGGTGGCGAAGGTGCCGGTCAGGTCCCAGTACTCGGCGGAGCGGAAGGCGATGCGCTCGCGCTCGCGCTCGACGACCAGACGGGTGGCGACGGACTGCACACGGCCCGCCGACAGGCGCGGCATGACCTTCTTCCACAGCACCGGGGAGACCTCGTAGCCGTAGAGCCGGTCGAGGATGCGGCGGGTCTCCTGGGCGTCGACCAGGCGCTGGTTCAGCTCGCGGGTGTTGGAGACGGCGGCCCGGATGGCGTCCTTGGTGATCTCGTTGAAGACCATCCGGCGCACCGGGACCTTGGGCCTGAGCACCTCCTGGAGGTGCCAGGCGATGGCCTCGCCCTCGCGGTCCTCATCGGTGGCCAGGAAAAGCTCGTCGGACTCCGCCAGGAGCTGCTTGAGCTTCTTGACCTGGTCCTTCTTGTCGCTGTTGACGACGTACAGCGGCTCGAAGTCGTGGTCGACGTTGACGCCGAGCCGGGCCCAGGACTCGCCCTTGTACTTGGCGGGGACCTCGGCCGCTCCGTTCGGCAGGTCGCGGATGTGCCCGACGCTGGCCTCGACCACGTAGCCAGGACCGAGATAGCCCTTGATCGTCTTGGCCTTGGCCGGCGACTCGACGATCACGAGTCGGCGCCCGCCGTCTGCGGTCTTGCTGGTCGGGGACAACTTCTTCTCGCTCTTCTCCGGTCGGTGGTCCCGCTTCGTCGGGTCGGTCTGCTCTCGGCGTGTTTCACGCTTTCGTGCGGCTGCGCTGCTCTCGCTGCGGAGTGTGACGGTACCTCCCGCCCCCATGTCAAACGGGAAAAGTCCACAACGCCACTCGAACGGTAACCCGATGAGAGAACCATCTCCCGGTGTTCACCGGATCCGCCGTCCGGGTCTCCGCCGCCGCGGTCGCCGGAGCGCGGCGCCGGGCCGGTACCCGGCTCCCCGGGCCGTCCGGCGGAGCCTTCACCGCTCGGTTACTCGAACGGTAACCCGGCGGCCGCCATTCCTGCGCCCCGCACCGGCTGGCAAGATGTGGCCGTCTGTACGTCCCAGCCACACACCGGGGGAATCCATGTCCGACCCCAACAAGCAGAACCCGTACGGCCAGCCCCAGCAGCCGCAGAACAACCCCTACGCCCAGCAGCCGGGCCAGCCCGCGTACGGCTACCCGCAGCAGCCGGGCCAGCCCGGCCAGCCCGGGTACGGCTACCCGCAGCAGCCCGGCCAGCCGGAGTACGGCTACCCGCAGCAGCCCCCGCCGCCCGCCGCGGGCGGCTACACCGGCGATCCGAGCGCCCCGTACGGCTACGACCCCTACGGCCGCCCCTACTCCGACAAGTCCAAGGTCGTGGCCGGCGTCCTCTCGCTCTTCCTCGGCGGCTTCGGCATCGGGCGCTTCTACACCGGCCACACCGGTCTGGCCCTCGGCCAGCTGTTCACCTGCGGCGGCTGCGGCATCTGGTCGCTGATCGACGGGATCATGCTGCTCACCCAGGACAGCCCCACGGACGCGCAGGGCCGCGTACTGCGGAGCTGAGCACGATGGCCACTGCGACAGGCGGGACGGAAGCGGAGACGGAAGCGGAGACGGAAGCGGGGACGGAGAAGACCGAAGGGGCGGGAAGGAGCCGGGGTTCCGGGGTGCTCTCCCGGGCCGTGGGCACTCTCCGCGCCCACCCCGCCGCGCCGCCGCTGGGCGCGCTCGCGGCCGGTCTGGCCGGAGCGGCCTACCTGTGGGGGACCGATCCGCACCAGGCCGGTCAGTGGCTGCCGCGCTGCCCGTTCAACGCGGTGACCGGGCTGCTGTGCCCGGCGTGCGGCGGCACCCGCATGACCTACGACCTGATGCACGGCGATGTCGCCACCGCTTTCCAGGACAACGCCCTGCTGCTGACCCTCGGCGTCCCGGCCGCCGCGTACCTCGGCGGGCGCTGGCTGGTCGAGGGGCTGCGCGGGCGCCGCTACCGGCCGAAGCTGGGGAGGACCGGCACGGCGGTGGTGCTGGGGACGGCCGTGGTGTGGGCGGTGGTGCGCAACCTGGTCGGCTGAGTCCGGGCGGCCGCCTCCGTCCTGGCCCCTCTCGCCCGTCCCCCGCCGGTTCTCCCGTCGGTTCTCCCGCCGAAGTCGTGTGGCGAGAGCCGGTCACCGAACGTTTACGCAGGTAAGTGACGGTCTGTCGGATCACTGTTCGATCACGACCGCGGATGCGCCGCAACCCTTGCCGGGCTCCGGAGGTCTGGGATTCCGCCACGGCACGCCTGGTACATGACATCAGCGGCCGCGGCTGTCCCCGTCCGAAGCACGAAGGAGCCACCCATGGCGCTCCCCGGCACCGCGCCCAACGGCCGGCCGTACTCCGACAAGTCCAAGATCACCGCTGGTCTGCTGCAGATCTTCCTGGGTGGCCTGGGCATCGGCCGTTTCTACACCGGCCACACCGGCATGGCGATCGCACAGCTGCTGACCTGCGGCGGTCTGGGCTTCTGGTCGCTGATCGACGGGATCCTCTTCCTCACCGGCAACGACCGCACCGACAAGCAGGGCCGCGTCCTTCGCGGCTGAGGAGCGGCCGGTGACCGGAAGCCCCAAGGGCGCACGCACCCCGGCGGCCCGTATCTCCTGTCCTCAGGAGGCACGGGCCGCGCGTGCTCTCGGAGGCCGCCGCCGGGCCGGAGGGCTCACAGATGTGTGAACGTCCAGAGCCCGGCGGCCAGGAAGGCCGCGCCGAACACCGAGCCGAGCACGGCCGCGGTGACCTGCTCGGCCCCCTCGGCCACCGGCTCGCGCAGCCGTACCCGCACCGAGGTCCACAGCAGCAGTCCGGCGCCGAACAGGGTGAAGGCCGCTCCGGCGAAGACGGCGGGTCCGCTTTCCATGCGGAGCACGGTGGCACCCGCGGGGATCGCGGCGGCGAACGCCGGGTGAACGCCGTCCGGACAGCCGGGCGAGCTCCGGCCAAACGTCCGGCCCGCCCGTCCCCGCGGCTTCCGTCCCGCCTACTCCTCCCCCACGGGCAGCAGGAAACCCTGCTCGACCAGGAGCCGGATGGATTCCGGGGTACGGTCGCGCAACCCCACCGGGTCCTCGCCGAGGAGCTGGGCGATGGCGTCGACGATGCGGCCGGCCGGAAGCGATCCGTCGCACACGCCGGCGAAGCCCGCGCCGACGGTGTCCACCCTCGTCGCACGCCGCATACCGCGGTTCTGGCGGAGCACCACGTACTCCGGGTCGTCCGCGCCGGGCCTGCCAATCTGCTCCTGGGCGACCTCGTCGGCCAGCACGAAGCGGGTGGCGAGCAGAGCCGCGTCGTCCGCGGCGCGCAGGAAGTCCCGGCGCTCGAAGTGGGCGCGCACCTCCCCGCCCAGCGGCTGCTCCACCGGATGCGGCCACTCCTCGGCGGTGACCGACGGGTGCCGCGTACCCGACTTGCGCAGGGTGATCCAGCCGAAGCCGACACCGGTGGTGCCGCCGGCCTCGAACTCCTCCAGCCAGGCGTCGTAGTGCGCGGCGTACGCGGCCGGGTCGCCCAGGTGCTCGCCGGCGTCACGCAGCCACAGCTCGGCGTACTGGGCGGCGTCCTGCACCTCGCGCTGCACGATCCAGGCGTCGCAGCCCTCCGGCACCCAGGAGGCCAGCCGCTCGCGCCAGTCTCGGCCCTCGATGTGCCGCCAGTTGGCCAGCAGCTGGCAGTAGCCGCCGTCGGCGAGGTGGGTGGCGGAGCGCTCGACGAGGGTGCGGCACAGGTCGTCGCCGCCCATGCCGCTGTCGCGGTAGGTCAGGCGGGCGCCGTCCGCGGCACGGGGGGAGATGACGAAGGGCGGGTTGGAGACGATCAGGTCGTAGGGCGCCTCGCCCTCGACCGGCTCGAAGAGGGAGCCCTCGCGCAGATCGGCCTCGGGCGCGCCGGAGAGGGCGAGGGTGAGCCGGGTCAGACGCAGGGCGCGGGGGTTGAGATCGGTGGCGGTGACGGATTCGGCGTGCGGGGAGGCGTGCAGGGCCTGGACACCGGAGCCGGTGCCCAGGTCCAGGACGCGGGCCGCGGGGGTGCGCACGGTGATGCCCGCCAGCGTCGTCGAGGCGCCGCCGACGCCGAGGACGAGCCGCGATCGGCCGGCCGTAACCGCGGCCGTGCCCGTACCGGCGCCCTCGGCCGTGCGGATACCGCCCGCGCCGCCGACCGCGCAGCCGAGGTCGGAGACGATCCACCAGTTCAGCCCCTCCGGTCCGGCGTACGGGCGGACGTCCACGGTGGCGGAGACGGCGTCGCCGCTTCCGCCCGTGTCCCCCGCTTCGGCGTCGGAGGCGGTGTGGCGGCGCAGCCAGCCGTCGGCGAGGGCGTCGTCGGCGGGGAGCGCCGCGCGGGCGCGTTCGCGGGGCACCGGCCGCTGGAGCAGGAACAGCCGCACCAGCGTCTCCAGCCGCCCGCCGCCGCGCGTGGCGCGCAGCGCGGGGACGGTCTCGTTGCGGGCGAGGGCCGCGTAGGCGGGGGCGCCGAGGAGTTCCAGCAGCCCGTCGGGGGTGAAGCCGGCGTCGAGAAAGGCGTCGCGCAGCCGGGGGAGGGCGGGTCCGGGGGTGGGGAGGCGGTCACTCACCTCTCCATTGTCACGCGGAGCGCCCCGGCGTATGCGTACCCCCCACGCGCCCCTGTTTCCGGGCCGCTCCCGGCCTGCCCCGCCGGGCGGCCCGGTCTGCCGACTGTTTCCCGACTTTCCCGGTCCTCCCGGCCTTCCGCTACGCCGCCGAGGCGGACGGTGCCGGCGACGGCCTCCGGCAGCCCTTCTGACCCGCTATCGCCTCCTGGAGGTCGCCCTGCCGGAACTCGCCCAGCGCCTTCTCCACCTGGCCGAACTCCTTGGGAAGCTTGTCCATCTCCCCGGCGATCTCCTGCAGTCCGTCGGCGAACTCCGACTGGTCCTCCTCGTTCAGCGCCTCGGCCCGCTCACGGAGGTCCCCGTACGTGGCCGACAGCGCCTCGAGCCGGCTGATCGCGTTCTTCTGGATCCGGGAGCCGTCCTCCAGCGGCGGGACGCCCGCCTCGCGCACGGCGGTGGACAGGGCCTTGTAGGCGGTGGAGAGGTCGCCGAAGGCCTCCACATCGGTCTTCTTGACCTCTTCCGGGGCCTTGTCCCCCTCCGTGATCCGCGCGAGCGCCTGGTTGGCTCCGTCGATGGTCTTGTTCTGCTTCTGCAGCGAGTCGCAGTACTCCTGGGCCCAGCGCTCGGCCTTCTCGTCGATCTCGTCGCCGCACCCGCTCAGGGCGAGCACGAGCACCACGGTGCCGGACAGCGCGGCAGCAAGCTTCTTGTTCACTCCGGATCGATCCCTTCGTGGGTGTTCGGCCCGGAACATACACGCAGAAGGTTCGCCGACCGTGGACCAGTGGGGTGAATAGATCATACTTAAGGGCTTGGGCGCCCATTTGCGCCGGACTCCCTACGGCGCCGCCACCGGAGCGCCGGGATCCGAGGGGCCCGGCGTGTCCGGGGAGCCGGAGGAGCCCGGCGCACCGGAGGTACGTCCGGCCGCACCACCGGCGTCCTTCCCACCGTTCTCCCCGTCCTTACCACCGTCCTCGCCGTCCTCGCCGTCCTCGCCGCCGACCGCGATACCGCGCCGCCTGGAGACGTAGACCGCACCGACGATGACGCCGAGTGCGAGGACCGCGATGGCGGCCCGCATGCCGGCACTGGCGTCGTCACCGTAGCCGAGCTGCACCACGGCGGGCGCGATCAGCAGCGCCACCAGGTTCATCACCTTCAGCAGCGGGTTGATCGCGGGGCCCGCGGTGTCCTTGAACGGGTCGCCGACCGTGTCGCCGATGACCGTCGCGGCGTGCGCCTCACTGCCCTTGCCGCCGTGGTGGCCGTCCTCGACCAGCTTCTTGGCGTTGTCCCAGGCCCCACCGGAGTTGGCGAGGAAGACCGCCATCAGCGTGCCCGCGCCGATGGCGCCGGCGAGGAAGGAGCCGAGTGCGCCGACCCCGAGCGTGAAGCCGACCGCTATGGGCGCCATGACGGCCAGCAGGCCGGGGGTGGCCAGCTCGCGCAGTGCGTCCTTGGTGCAGATGTCCACCACCCGGCCGTACTCGGGCTCCTCGCTGTAATCCATGATCCCGGGCCGCTCGCGGAACTGGCGCCGCACCTCGAATACCACCGATCCCGCCGACCGGGAGACGGCGTTGATCGCCAGCCCGGAGAAGAGGAAGACCACGGAGGCCCCGAGGATCAGGCCGACCAGGTTGTTCGGCTGCGAGATGTCCAGGCTCAGGCCCAGTTCCCCGGCCCTGGCGCCCGCGTCCGACACGGCGCCGGCGATCGCGTCGCGGTAGGAGCCGAAGAGGGCCGCGGCTGCCAGCACCGCGGTGGCGATGGCGATGCCCTTGGTGATGGCCTTGGTGGTGTTGCCCACCGCGTCGAGGTCGGTGAGCACCTGGGCGCCCGCGCCCTCGACGTCGCCGGACATCTCGGCGATGCCCTGCGCGTTGTCGGACACCGGGCCGAAGGTGTCCATCGCGACGATGACGCCGACGGTGGTGAGCAGACCGGTGCCCGCCAGGGCTACGGCGAACAGCGCCAGCATGATGGAGGCGCCGCCCAGCAGGAAGGCGCCGTAGACGCTGAGGGCGATCAGCAGCGCCGTGTAGACCGCGGACTCCAGCCCGATGGAGACGCCGGAGAGAACCACGGTGGCAGGACCGGTCAGCGAGGTCTTGCCGATGTCGCGCACGGGCCTGCGGCTCGGCTCCGTGAAGTAGCCGGTGAGCTGCTGGATGAGCGCGGCGAGCACGATGCCGATGGCGACCGAGACCAGCGCGAAGACGCGTGGGTCGCCACCGTGGCCGGCGATGGCGGTGTCGGTGACGCCCTCCAGTTCGCCGAAGCTGCCCGGCAGGTAGGCGAAGGCCGCGACGGCCACCAGGACCAGGGAGATCACCGCCGAGACGAAGAAGCCGCGGTTGATGGCGGTCATGCCGCTGCGGTCGGCGCGGCGCGGGGCGACCGCGAAGACGCCGATCATGGCGGTGAGGACGCCGATCGCCGGGACGAGCAGGGGGAAGACCAGCCCCGAATCGCCGAAGGCGACCGTGCCCAGGATGAGTGCGGCCACCAGGGTGACGGCGTAGGACTCGAAGAGGTCGGCGGCCATGCCCGCGCAGTCGCCGACATTGTCGCCGACGTTGTCCGCGATGGTGGCGGCGTTGCGCGGGTCGTCCTCGGGGATGCCCTTCTCGACCTTGCCGACGAGATCCGCGCCCACGTCGGCGGCCTTGGTGAAGATGCCGCCGCCCACTCGCATGAACATCGCGATCAGGGCGGCTCCCAGGCCGAAGCCCTCCAGCACCTTGGGCGCGTCGGCGGCGTAGACGAGCACCACGACGGCGGCGCCGAGCAGACCGAGGCCGACGGTGAACATACCGACGACCCCGCCCGTACGGAAAGCGATCTTCATCGCCCGGTGGGAGACCTCGGTCAGGTCCTTCGCGGGTTCTCCCTCACCGGGGGCCGCCTCCCTGGCGGCTGCCGCGACCCGTACGTTGCTGCGTACGGCCAGCCACATACCGATATAGCCGGTGGCCGCCGAGAAAGCGGCGCCGACCAGGAAGAACATCGAGCGTCCGATTCGCTGTCCCATACCGTCGGCCGGGAGCAACATCAACAGGAAGAAGACCGCGACGGCGAATATGCCGAGAGTCCGCAACTGCCGCGCGAGGTAGGCGTTCGCGCCCTCCTGTACGGCGGATGCGATCTTCTTCATACTGTCGGTGCCCTCGCCCGCGGCGAGCACTTGACGTACCAGCACCACGGCGACCGCCAGGGCTGCCGCGGCGACGAGCGCGATCACCAGCACCAGGCCGCGATTGCCGCTGGTGAGCACGGCATCGGCCAGTTGTAGCCGGTTCTGGAGAGGGGTGTGGTGCCCCGCCATTCGTCCTCCTTGACGTTTGGCACATGGGCGCGCGCAAGCACGCTCAGGCGTCCTGCTGCAAAGATGTGGACGGATTGTAGGGAGCTGCTTCGGCTCACAACAGAGTGCGGTATTTCCTGCCGGTCCGCACCCGCAAAGATCGAATAGCGGGCACCGAAAAGAATTCCCCTGAACAGCCGATTCATTCCTCTCCGGCGTCGTGGAATAAAAGATCTCGGAATACCGGAAGGGCCCCCGCCGGGGCGCGGACGCGGGTGTGCGCAGGTCGGCCGCGGCGGAACGGAGGCGGGCCGCGGCGGGTCCGACGGGGCCGGACACGAGTAAGGCGCCCCGGGAAGGGACGCCTTGGCCGGCTCGAAAGAGCCGCAGGCCGAGCGGCCTCGCGGACGGACGGGCCGCAGGGTGGTCAGACGAGCGACTCGGGGCTGGTCGGCCAGCTCATCCGGATCAGACCGCCGCGCTCGTCGGCGGTCACCTCGAAGTCGTCCACCAGCCCGCTGATCACCGCGAGCCCCATGTCGACCTCGTCGTCGCCCTCGGCGCCGTCACCGCCGCCGGGAGAGCGACGGGCGGCGCCCTGCGTCCCCTGGGGGGCGTCGTCGCCCACCTCGATGCGGAAGGCCTTCTCGTCCTCGGTCAGCGCCACCCGGACGGGTGTTTCGAGTCCGTGACCGACGTGAAGGCCGACCGCTCTGCTGCATGCCTCGCCCACCGCGAGCCGTACCTCGTCCAGTACGGCGTCGTCGACACCGGCCCGGCGCGCCACGGCGGCCGCCACCAGACGTGCCGTCCTCACATGCTCGGGCAGCGCGCTGAAGCGCAGTTCGACGGTGGCCATGTCATCCCCCTCGGTAATGCCTGCGGTCACCCGGTGGCCTGGTACCTGACGGCCGTACGGGGGCACCGGTCCGGCAGCGGGCCGGTCCGGCGCCCCCGGACGCCTTGTACGGGCTTGCTCGGCTCGTCTCTCAGTCGGTGGCCGCCACGGCCTCGTCGACCGAGGTGTGGATGGGGAACACCTTGGTCAGGCCGGTGATACGGAAGATCTTGAGAATGCGCTCCTGGTTGCAGACCAGGCGCAGCGACCCCTCGTGGGCACGCACGCGCTTGAGTCCGCCGACGAGCACACCGAGGCCGGTGGAGTCGAGGAAGTCAACGCCCTCCATGTCCACGACCAGGTGGTAGCTGCCGTCGTTCACCAGCTCGACCAGCTGCTCACGCAACTTGGGCGCGGTGTATACATCGATCTCGCCACCCACCGAGACGATCGTGCGATCGCCGACGGTACGGGTCGACAGGGACAGGTCCACAGATCCTCCAGCACCTTGCTATCGAGCGGTCCGCCCCCTTGGCTCCTCCTCACCGGAAGGTGAGGACGGGCCATCCCCACCGGACGTGGGGAGATCGTCTCCCCGCCGAAGGTAGAGGACGGATCGGCAGCCGCAGAAGCATTCAATCACTTACCCGGGGGCCTGCACGACGCCTTGCGACCATTGTCCGTCGCGCCGGTGACACACTCGATTCCGATGGCCACCAACCACCGCGCGACGTCTGCAGGCGCACGTCCCCCGTCCCCGTCTCCCCGAACGGTCCTCGAAAGCCTTGCCGCAGGGGCGGACCGGGCCGTGCGCATCACCCATGTGGAGCACTTGCCCCCGCGGAACGGTCGTCATGCGGACTGGCCTGGTCAGATTCGGCCGGAAGTGATCGACGCGATTCGCGCCGCCGGCATCGACCGTCCGTGGGAGCATCAGGCCCGCGCCGCCGGGTACGCGCTGCGAGGGGAATCGGTGGTGATCGCCACCGGCACTGCGTCCGGCAAGTCGCTGGCCTATCTGGCTCCGGTGCTCAGCGTGCTGCTGGAGGGCGCGCAGGCTCCGAACGGACGCGGCACCACCACTCTCTACCTCGCCCCGACCAAGGCGCTGGCCGCCGACCAGCGGCGGACCGTGGGCGAACTGGCCGCCCCGCTGGGCAGCGCCGTACGCCCGGCGGTCTACGACGGTGACACCCCTTTCGAGGAGCGCGAATGGGTGCGGCAGTACGCCAACCACGTACTCACCAACCCCGACATGCTGCACCGCGGGATACTCCCCGCCCACCCCCGCTGGTCCTCCTTCCTGCGCGCCCTGCGCTATGTGGTCGTCGACGAGTGCCACACCTACCGCGGTGTGTTCGGCTCCCACGTCGCCCAGGTGCTGCGCCGGCTGCGGCGCGTGTGTGCCCGCTACGGCTCCGAACCGGTCTTCCTGCTGGCCTCCGCCACGGCCGCCGAACCGGGTGAGGCCGCCACCCGCCTCACGGGCCTGCCCGTGACCGAGATCACCGAGGACGCCTCCCCGCGCGGCGAGGTGGTCTTCGCCCTCTGGGAGCCCCCGCTGACGGAGATGCACGGTGAGCGCGGCGCCCCGGTACGGCGGACCGCCACCGCCGAGGCCGCCGACCTCCTCACCGACCTCGCCGTCCAGGGCGTGCGGACCGTCGCCTTCGTACGCTCCCGACGCGGCGCCGAGCTGATCTCGCTGATCACCCAGGAGCGGCTGTCCGAGGTGGACCGCTCCCTGGCCGGACGGATCGCCGCCTACCGGGGCGGCTACCTGCCCGAGGAGCGCCGCGCACTGGAGCGATCACTGCACTCCGGTGAACTCCTCGGACTGGCCGCCACCACCGCCCTCGAACTCGGTATCGACGTGTCCGGCCTCGACGCCGTGATCCTGGCCGGCTATCCCGGCACCCGCGCCTCCCTGTGGCAGCAGGCCGGGCGCGCCGGACGGGCGGGCCAGGGCGCCCTGGCCGTCCTCGTCGCCCGGGACGACCCACTGGACACCTACCTCGTACACCACCCCGACGCGGTCTTCCGCCGCCCCGTGGAGTCCACCGTCCTGGATCCGGACAACCCCTACGTCCTCACCCCCCATCTGTGCGCCGCGGCGGCGGAGGCACCCCTCACCGAAGCGGATTTCGAGCTGTTCGGGCCGGCCGTACCCGATCTGATGCCGTTGCTGGAACGGCGCGGACTGCTACGCCGACGGAAGACCGGCTGGTACTGGACCCGCCGCGAGCGGGCCACCGATCTCACCGACATCCGCGGCCAGGGCGGCCGGCCCGTCCAGGTGGTGGAGGACGGCACCGGGCGGCTGCTGGGCACGGTCGACGCCGCGGCGGCCCACACCACCGTCCACGACGGCGCGGTCCACCTCCACCAGGGCCGTACCTATGTGGTCCGCCGCCTCGACCTGGAGGACTCGGTCGCCCTGGTCGAGGAGGCGAGCCCACCCTGGACGACGATGGCCAGGGACACCACCTCGGTCTCCGTGCTGGAGACCGACACCGAGATCCCCTGGGGCGGGGCACGGCTGTGCTTCGGCTCGGTCGAGGTCACCAACCGGGTCGTCTCCTACCTGCGCCGCAGGCTCGTCACCGGCGAGGTGCTCGGCGAGTCCGGACTGGACCTGCCGCCGCGCACCCTGCGCACCCGCGCGGTGTGGTGGACGGTCACCGAGGACCAGCTCGACGCCGCCCGGATCGGCCCCGAGACACTGCCCGGCGCCCTGCACGCCGCAGAGCACGCCTCCATCGGCATGCTGCCGCTCTTCGCCACCTGCGACCGCTGGGACATCGGCGGCGTCTCGGTGCCGCTGCATCCCGACACCCTGCTGCCGACGGTCTTCGTCTACGACGGACACCCCGGCGGCGCCGGCTTCGCGGAACGCGCCTTCCACACCGCCCGCGACTGGCTGACCGCGACCCGCCGGGCCATCGCCGCGTGCGAGTGCGACAGCGGCTGCCCTTCGTGCATCCAGTCGCCCAAGTGCGGCAACGGCAACGATCCCCTGCACAAGCGCGGCGCGATACGGCTTCTCACGGAGTTGCTGCGGCAGGTCCCGCCCGAGCCCTCACCCCGGCGGAGTACGGACCCGACCGCACCCGCACCGTGAGGTCCGCGACCTCCTCCCGTACCCGGCAGCGCACCACCCTCGCCCGCTGCGCGGCTGCCACCCGCCGCGCGGCGGCACACGCCTCCTCAACGCCCCGAAGAGCGTGATCGGCCGCCGCGAGCGCTGCCGCGTCCGCCGCCGCGCCCGCGCGGTGGCGCGTGACGACGGCCTGTCCCAGCCCCAGTACGCCCGCCGCCACCGTGCACAGCACCAGCCCGCACAGCGCGGCCCACACCGTGGCCGAGCCCCGTTCCCGGGAACGGGCGCCGCCGGGAGCCGGCCGGCGATCACCCCGGTTCCGCATACGCCACCGCCTCAGCCTCCAGTTCCAGGCCGACCGGGCCGGGACCTGCCGTCCTCGCCGTGACCCGTACCCGCACCAGCTCACCCTCCCTGGACGTCTCCAGTTCCGCTCCCCGCGGCGCGACCTCCCGCACGGCTCGGCGGACCTTCTCAGGCGGCTCGCCCCTCGCCACCGCCCGCGCTCCCGCACCCGCCGCGTCCACGCAGCGCACCTGTGCGACCACCGCGGCCCCACCCCACAGCAGCAGACCGAGCAGAGCGACCAGGGTGGGGACCACCACGGCGGTCTCCGCAGTGACATAGCCCCCGTCACGCCTTTCAGAAACCCGCATCGAGCGCACGCTCGATCAGCTGTCGCATCGCCGTGGAGACCGGGCCACTGGTGACGATTTTGTAGAGCACCGCCGCGAAACCCGCGGCGGCGATCGTGCCCACCGCGTACTCCGCCGTGCTCATTCCCGCCTGTGCGTCCCGGTCGCGGGCTCCACACGTCCTCCGGCCGGTCCACACCGCCGTCCGGCTCCGCACAGCCCGTGCCCGCATCGCTCGTCCTCCTGTCGATCGTTCCCGCATGACCCGCTCCTCCATCTCGTTTGTCCGTACCGACTCCGCGTCCGCCGCGGCCCGTGCCGTGCGGTTCACAGCAGCGATCGCGCCAGACCGATGACCACCGGAACCACACCCGCCAGCAGAAAGGCGGGCAGGAAGCACAGCCCCAGCGGTCCGGTGACCAGGACCGCGGCCCGCCGTGCCCGCTCCGTGGCCGCCCGGGCTTGCCGGGCCCGGCACTCGGCGGCCAGACGACCCACCGGTTCGACCGCAGGCACACCGGTCGTCCCCGCCCGTTCCAGGCACCGGGCCAGCCCCGCCGCCCCCGGCAGTTCGCCCAGCCGCGCCCAGACGGCCACCGGATCGCCGCCGAGCCGCAGTTCGGCCGAAGCCCGCACCAACCTCTCGCCAAGGGGGCCACCCACCGAGCCGCCCACCGCACCGGCCGCCTCTTCCGGCCCCGACCCGGCCGCCAGGCAGGCGGCCAGGAGTTCCGCGGTGATCGGTAGTTGTCCTGTCACCGACGACTCGACATCCGAATGCGATCTCGCACCCCATGTGCCATCATGGCGTTGCTTTGAGGCATTTCCTCGCGCCCTCTTCTCCCGCAGCAGGCGCCGCGCGCCGTACGCCGCGGCCGTCCCGAGCAGACAGCCGACCGGGCCTCCGACCAGGGCGACCCCCAGGGCGACGGCCCCGGTCATAGCGGCCGCCTCCCGGGCCGAAGATCGCCACACTCCGGTTACGCGCAGCACCTTCCGCACTCCGGCCCCGGTATCGCCCCGGGACCGGGCTCCGGCTGCCGGCAGATCCACCGACCGGCGCCGGCGAAGCCGCCGCACCCGGCCGGCCGCCGACACCCCGCCGAGCAGACACAGCGCGGCGACCGAGAGGGACAGCGCGGGCAACCGCGGCGGCGGGAGCGACGCGGAAGACCCCGCACACACTGTCCACATACTGTGGACAAATCCGCCGCTCATCTCCGCCCGCCCTCCTCCGCCCTTCGGACGATCCGGGAAACCCATGCCAGTCCGGCCCACTCCAGCAACCCGGCGCCGACCAGACAGGCCCAACCGGCCGGGCTGTGGAGCAGTACGTGCAGTGGCCTCGCTCCCATCGCACCGCCCAGCAGCAGCCCGAAGAACGGCAGCAGCGCCAGGACCAGAGCCGTGGACCGCGGCCCGGCCAACTGCGCCCGCAGTTCCTCCCGCCGGTCGCGCTCCGCCCGCAGTGAACCGGCCACCCGGTCCAGCCCGTCCGCGAGGCCCGCGCCCCTGTCCACCGCCACCCGCCAGCAGGCGGCCATTCCGCCGAGCCCTTCCGCCCCCTCCCGCCGAGCCGCCTGCCGCAGCGCCTCCGGCACGTCCCCTCCGAACCGGGCCGCCGCCAACACCGCCGCCCCCGCGCCCCCGAAGCCGGGCATGCCGGCCGCCAGCAGGGCCCGCTCCGGTGTGCGTCCGGCCCGCAGTTCGCCCGCGACCGCCGAGCACAGGGCGATGACAGTCGCCTCCCTCGCTCTCCCCGTACGGCGGCGCTCCCGTGCCCGCAGCCGGCGATCGAGCAGCGGCACCGCCACCACACCGGCCGGCAGCGGCAGTACCGACTCCCCCAGCAGCGCCAGCAGGACACCCGCCGCCAGGCACCACCACGCAGGGCCCACCCGGGCTCCGGCCCCGCGCGCCGTCCGGACGAAGGCCTCCACGGCACCACCTGCCGAGCCGCCCCACCGTGACACCGGCTCGACGCAGTCGGCGCGCAGCAGCCGGGCCCTCCGCGCCCTCTCCCCGGACCGGCCCAGCATCCGGTTCACCGCTCCGGCGCACACCATCACCGCGCAGACCGAACCCGCGTACACCACTTCGGGCTGCGCCCCCGCCTGTACTCCGGCCGCCGTCACAGCTCACCGCCGCCCCGCGCGCACGACCGCTCCAGACTCGGCCAGCCCCGTTCCCGCACGAAGCCCTCCGGTCCCCGGACAGCGGCGGGCACCGTCGCCACCAGGCCGTACCGGTCCTGTTCCAGCACATGGATCTCGGCGATCCGCCTCCGGCCCCGGCGGTCCCTCACCAGGTGGACAACCACCGACAACGCCGCCGCGAGCTGGCTGTGCAGCGCCGTCCGGTCGAGACCCGCCGTGGTACCCAGTGCCTCCAGCCGGGCCGGCACATCGGCCGCCGCGTTGGCATGGACCGTCCCGCAGCCGCCCTCATGCCCCGTATTCAGCGCGGCCAGCAGATCCGTCACCTCAGCGCCGCGCACCTCACCGACCACGAGCCGGTCAGGCCGCATGCGCAGCGCCTGCCGCACCAGGTCCCGCAGGGTGACGCGGCCCGCGCCCTCCTGGTTGGCCGGACGCGTCTCCAGTCGCACCACATGCGGATGGTCGGGGCGCAGTTCGGCCGAGTCCTCGGCCAGGACGATCCGCTCCTTCGGCCCCACCAGCCCCAGCAGACTCGACAGCAAGGTCGTCTTCCCCGACCCCGTCCCACCGCTGACCAGGAACGACAGCCTGGCGTCCAGGATCGCCCTCAGCAAGGTCTCCCCGCCCGGAGGCACCGTACCGGCCGCCGTCAGCTCCGGCAGGGCGAAAGCCCGCGGCCGTACCACCCGTAGGGACAGGCATGTACAGCCCACCGCCACCGGGGGCAGCACCGCGTGCAGCCGGGTCCCGTCCGGAAGCCGGGCATCCACCCAGGGACGGGCGTCGTCCAGCCGCCGCCCCGCCGAGGTGGCCAGCCGCTGTGCGAGTCTGCGCACCGCCGCCGCATCGGGGAAACGGACGGCGGTGCGCTCCACTCCGCCACCGCGGTCCACCCAGACCTCGTCCGGAGCGGTCACCAGGACGTCCGTGACCTCCGGCTCGGCCAGCAGCGGCTCCAGAGGCCCGGCGCCGACCATCTCCGAGCGCAGCGCCTCCACCACGCCCAGCACCGCACTGTCCCCGAGTAGCCGCCCCTGGGCCCGCAGGGCCGCCGCGACCCGGGCGGGCGTGGGTTCCGCGCCGGCTTCAGCCAGCCGCAGACGTACCGCGTCCACCAGCGTCCGCGGAGCGGGTGTCCCGCCGTACGCGTGAGCGCGCGCATCCGATTCACCGCGCGCGGTCCTCCGACCGTCCGTGCGCACACTCACGCGGCCACGCTCCCCCGGCCATCGGCGGGCCGTGCCCTGCCGCTCTCCGGCAGTGCGCGGGCCCAGAATTCCGTGCAGAACCGGGCCAGCGGGCCACGCACGTCCGTGCCGGGCGGACGGCCTGCGTCCACCGCGTCCGTCAACCCTCCTTCGGAGGGCATCTCGCCGACCAGCCGCAGCCCCAGCAGACGGGCGATCTCGTCTCCCTCCAGTCCCGGTCCGAAGGGGCCACGCACCACCGCCCGCAGATCCCGCAGCACCAAGCTCACCCGGGAGGCGACCCGCTGCGCCGCCGCGACGGCCCGTAGCTCGGCGGGCACGACCAACAGGCCGAGGTCGAGTTGCGCCAGCACCTCGGCAACGGTCTCGTCCAGTTGCCTCGGCAGATCCACCACGACCACTCCGCCGCGCCGCCTGGCCGCTCCCAGGACCGCGCGCACCGCCTCCGGCGGGACGGCCGCGCTCTCCCCTCTGTCCCAGCTGAGCAGCCGCAGACCGTGCAGAGTGGGCAGGGATTCCTCCAGAGCCGCGCCGCCGACCCGGCCGCGCGAGTCGGCGAACGCAGGCCAGCGCAGTCCCTCCGCCCGCTCCCCGCCGAGCAGCACATCGAGCCCGCCGCCGAGCGGATCACCGTCGACGAGCATCGTGCGGTGTCCCGCACGCGCGGCCGTGAGGGCCAGCGCGCAGGCCAGAGTGGAGGCCCCGGCCCCGCCGCGTCCGCCCATCACCCCGACGGTCAGTGCCTGCCGTCCGACACCCTCGGCCGCGTCGGCGATCCGGCCGGTGAGCCACGACTCGCCGTCGGGCAGGAGCACCACGTGCTCCGCTCCGACCCCCACACCACGCCGCCAGATGCCGGGGTCGTCCAGGTCCCGGCCGATGAGCAGCACACCCGGTCGGCGCGCGGGCGCACGCGCCGACCGGGACAGCGCGTCGGCCCGGTCGTCGCCGATCAGCACCAGCGGGGCGTTCCCCCATCGCCCCGGGGCCGGGGGCACGCCGTGCGCCACCTCCGCCTCGGCCCCGGCCGCCGCGCACAGGCGCAGCAGATCGTCCAGCAGTTTCTCGTCCTCGGTGACGATCAGGATGCTTCCGGTCACGTCCCGTTCCCCTTCCGGATTCTCGCTCTCCAGTTCGCGGTGGCTCCGCGAACTCCGTGCTCAAACACCGTGCCGGGGAACGGAAAAACTCGTTGATCTTGGTCTAAATACGTGGACAACTCGGCAGTTGTGAATAACTCGCTCACCCAAACGAGTGACTCCACACGAGCGGGCTGACGAATACGGAGAGTGACCGACCACAGAGGGAGGGGGCTCGCGCCGCCGCGGACCGGAGGAGGGGGCTCCGACGACGCAAAACGCGTCCGGACATGCGACGACCCCCGCCGGGGGGGAGAGCGGGGGTCGTCTCCACGGCCGACTCGGGGGGGGAGGAGCCGGACCGGGGTAGCACGGTCGCGAACGATCCGTGACTTCCATGGTGTACCCGAGAGCCTTCTCAGGCAAACCCACGCGCCCCACCTTACGCCGAATGGTGGGCGCATATGCTCAGCCTCGTGGAAAACCACTCGCTGCCGCGCACCGCTGCCTTCTTCGACCTGGACAAGACGGTCATTGCGAAGTCGAGCACGCTCACCTTCGGCAAGTCCTTCTACCAGGGCGGGCTGATCAATCGGCGTGCCGCACTGCGCACCGCGTACACGCAGTTCGTGTTCCTCGCCGGAGGCGCCGACCACGACCAGATGGAACGGATGCGCGCCTACCTGTCCGCGATGTGCCGCGGCTGGAACGTCCAGCAGGTCAGGGAGATCGTCGCCGAGACCATCCACGAACTCATCGACCCGATCGTCTACGACGAGGCCGCCTCCCTCATCGAGGAGCACCACCTCGCCGGACGCGATGTCGTGATCGTGAGCACCTCAGGCGCGGAGGTGGTCGAGCCGATCGGCGAGCTGATAGGCGCGGACCGCGTCGTGGCGACGCGCATGGTCGTCGAGGGCGGCTGCTTCACGGGCGAGATCGAGTACTACGCGTACGGTCCGACCAAGGCGGAGGCCGTGCGCGAACTGGCGGAGTCCGAGGGGTACGACCTCTCGCGCTGCTACGCCTACAGCGACTCGGCCACCGACATCCCCATGCTGGAGGCGGTCGGTCACCCGCACGCCGTCAACCCCGACCGGGCGCTGCGCCGGGAGGCGGTGACCCGGGACTGGCCGATCCTCGCCTTCCAGCGTCCGGTCCGCCTCAAGCAACGGGTCCCCTCGCTCGCCATGCCTCAGCGCCCCGCGCTGGCCGCCGCGGTGGCGGTGGGCGCGGCGGCGGCGACCGCCGGCCTGGTCTGGTACGCGAGCCGACGGCGCGCCCGCCCCGGCGCGGCGTGAGCACCGCCGCACTCCGGCCGGACCCGATGCCACCTCCGCGGTGTTCCGGAGCTTTCAGGAGGGTTGAAGCGGAAAGCAAAGATCCGCGGAGAGAGGTTCCGGTTCGTCCCTGTTTCGGGTACAAAGGAGTCAACGGCCCGCGAGACCTGGTCGATACCGTCCGAAAGGAGGGTCGGCGCAGAAGAAGGCCCCACGGACCGAGCATGGAAGCCGGGAACCCACGCGCAGCAGACCCGCGATAGGGCCGGCCGCACCAGGGTCGGGCGAAGTCCCCCCTGATGACGGCAGTACCGTGCACGCCTGGTACCCCGACGGACGTGCCAGCGGCGACACCGACCTCGCGCCGGTGCCGCCGCATCACCGTGTACGGGTCCCCGGTCGCTCTCCCCGCCCCGCGGAGCAGGCCTGTGCACCTCTCGTACGTCAGGCCGCCCCGCGCTGGAGGGCCTCGCAGACCGCCGTGCTCTCCCGTGCGCCCAGCCCCACGGCCCGGCCACAGTGGCCGATCCACGCCGCCAATCCTTCCGGGCTGCCGGAGACGTATCCCTCCAGAGTCCTGACATAGGCGCCCTCGCCCTGCTCGGCGTGACCGACCTCCGGGGGACAGACGGACTTCGGGTCGAGGCCGCCGCCGATCAGCACGATCCGCTCCGCCGCCCGGGCGACCAGGCCGTTGTACGCCCCGAAGGGCCGCAGGGCCATCAGCTCACCGTGCACCACCGCCGCCACCACCAGCGCGGGTGCGGAGGTACCCGCGACCACCAGCTGCGCCAGGGCGTCCAGCCGGGCCGAGACCTCGGCGGCTTCCGGCAGTGGCAGCCCGGACACCAAAGGCTCCTCCACCGGCTCACCCGCCAGCCGCGGCCGGCCCACCCGCTCGCCGTCCGCCTCACCGCCCGCCGCCACCAGGTGGAGCCTGGCCAGCACCCGCAGAGGCGACTGCCGCCACACGTCCAGCAGTTGACCGGCCTCCGCGGTCACCCGCAGGGCCGCGCCGACCGCCCGCGCCTCGGCGTCCGCGCCGAAGTCGCTGCGGCGGCGCACCTCTTCCAGCGGCCAGTCGGCGCCGCCGAGCGCCGCCGAGGCGCGGGCGCCTCTCAGCACCGCCTCGGCGGTGACCTCGCTGCTGCGCCGCCGCATCACCCGATGCCCGTACACCCGGTCCACGGCCTTGCGCACCGATTCGACGGAGTCGGCGACACCGGGCAGCGCGCCCAGCGCGGCGAGGGGATCAGCAGTCGTAGACATGCCTAGACCCTACGCACCGCCGACGGCGCGAAAGCCCCACGATCGAGTGGTCTTCTTCACGCGGCCCCCGGCCGCACCACGGGCACCCCACTACGCTTCCGACTGTGAAAATCGCTTTCGTAGGAAAGGGCGGCAGCGGCAAGACGACGCTGTCCTCGCTGTTCGTCCGCCACCTGGCCGCCCGGCGCCTCCCCGTCGTCGCCGTGGACGCCGACATCAACCAGCACCTGGGCGTCGCACTGGGCCTGGACGAGGAGGAGGCGGCCGCCCTGCCGGCGATGGGCGCCCGTCTGCCGCTGATCAAGGAGTATCTGCGCGGCGCCAACCCCCGGATCGTCTCGGCCGAGACGATGATCAAGACGACTCCGCCCGGTGAGGGATCCCGGCTGCTGCGGATCGCCGAGGACAACCCCGTGTACGACGCATGCGCCCGCCGCGTCCGGCCCGGGGGCGTTCCCGACGGCGGCGATGTACGGCTGCTGGCCACCGGCCCCTTCACCGAGGCGGATCTGGGCGTGGCCTGCTACCACTCCAAGGTCGGCGCCGTCGAGCTGTGTCTGAACCACCTGGTCGACGGGCGCGGGGAGTTCGTGGTGGTCGACATGACGGCGGGCTCCGACTCCTTCGCCTCCGGGATGTTCACGCGCTTCGACATGACGTTCCTGGTGGCCGAACCGACCCGCAAGGGCATGGCGGTCTACCGGCAGTACAAGGAGTACGCCCGGGACTACGACGTCCAGCTGCGCGTGGTGGGCAACAAGGTGCAGTGCCAGGACGACCTGGACTTCCTGCATGCCGAGGCGGGGGACGACCTCCTGGTGACCGTCGGGCACTCCGACTGGGTTCGGGCGATGGAGAAGGGCCGCCTCCGGCCCTTCTCCGAGCTGGAGGACGCGAACCACAAGGCGCTGCGCATGATGCAGGAGACGGCGGACGCTTCGTACGGGCTGCGGGACTGGGAGCGCTACACCCGGCAGATGGTGCACTTCCACCTGAAGAACGCCGAGAGCTGGGGCAACGCGAGGACGGGCGTCGATCTGGCGGCCCAGGTCGATCCCTCCTTCGTGCTCCGTGAGGAACAGTCCCGCCCCTCCCGGCCCGTCTGACCCGGCCCCGGTCCTCGCGTCGCACGGTCGGTGCGCCCGGTGCGCCGACCGTGCCGCGTGCGCGGGGACACCGGGGCCGGGGGGCGGGTGCTACGCGCCGGACGACCGGGAGGGGGCCGCCGTCGACGGGGCGGTCGTGAACTTCTTCCAGCCGCCCTCGGGTGCCTGCCCCACACCGAGCGTGCGCAGCCTTTCCAGAAGCCGCGGGTCCTGGGCGTCGAGCCAGTCGACGAGCTGCCTGAAGGAGACGCAGTGCACGTCGGCCATGGGGCACACCTTCTTGATGACGTCCTCGACGGCCTTCATGTAGACGCCGTCGTTCCAGTCCTCGAAGTGGTTGCCGATGATCATCGGCGCACGGTTGCCGTCGTACGCGCGGTCGAAGCCCTCCAGCAGCCCGTCGCGCATCTGGCGCCCCCATGCCTCGCGCTGCGCCGGATCGCCGTTGACCGTCCCCGACTGGTTGGCCAGGAAGTTGTAGTCCATCGCGAGCGTCTCGAAGGAGCGCCCGGGCATCGGCACCTGCTGGAGCGGCAGGTCCCACAGGCCGCCCTCCTTGTCGGGCCAGACCTGGGTGCCGTTGCCGGAGGAGTCGTAGCGGAAGCCCATCTCCTTCGCGGCGGGGAGAAGGTTCGCGCGGCCCTCCAGGCAGGGAGTGCGGCCGCCGACCAGTTCCCGGTCGTAGTCGAAGGGGAGGGGCTCCAGGTCCTTCCAGCCGGTCGTGGTCTTCCAGTTCTTCACGAACCACTTGGCCTGTTCGATCTCACTCCTCCACTGCTCGGGCGTCCAGTTGCCGACACCGTTCGCACCGCAGAAGTGGCCGTTGAAATGGGTGCCTATCTCGTTCCCCTCGAGCCAGGCGCCTCGGAGCTGCTCCAGTGTGGCCCGTATGTTCTCGTCCTTGAGGTAACCGATGTCCGAGGCGCCTCGGCCACGGCCGGGCGGCTCGTAGCGGTGGGCCTCCCCTTCGGGCAGCATGTACACCCCGCTGAGGAAGTACGTCATGTACGCGTCGTACTCCCTTCCCACCTCGCGGAAGTGCGAGAAGAGCTTCTTGCTGTCCTCCCCCGCGCCGTCCCAGGAGAAGACGACGAACTGCGGAGGCTTGTCGCCGGGCTTCAGGCGCCCGAAACCGGGCTGGTTCGGCTGGGCGCCTATGTAGGCGGTGGAGCCGTCGCCTATGAGCCTGGCCTTGGCCGCGGGCCTCGCCTCCCGCCCGTCCTTGTTCGCATGTCCCTCGTCCTTCGACACGCTCGGGGACGAACCCGAGCAGCCGACGGCCAGCACGGCCAGCACGGCCGCTCCCGCGACGCCTCTGGTCAGCCTCCACGCGGCTCCCATGCTCTCCATCTCATCGCCTCCGTCGTCGCCTCTGTGCTCTTCCGGCCGATGCGCTCGACCTGCGACCAACCTCACACGCACGGTGGGAGGCGCAAGCGAAAAGGCCGGTTCCTGCGACTTATTCACCCCCGGGCGTGAACGGTGAGCCCGATTGCTCCGGCTCTCCCCCTTGGCACCTCGAGCGACATTACGATTCACTTACCGCGACTTTATGTAGTCATACCCACACGTTAAGTGACGCAACCTCGCGACGGAGACGAGTATGTCCGCCTGCGCCAGCCCTCGTCCTGGAAGTCCCTCCGAACGTCCTGACGGCGCCGACGCCACAAAAGCCGCCGACCCCGCCGACCCCGCCGACCACGTCTGCCGGTCCGCCCTCCTCGCGTCCAGGAGGCCCCCGCGGAAGCGGTCCGGGCGCAGCGCGTGTACCTGCCGTCCTGGTGCAGCCACGCCCCGCCCCCACCGCCCGGGGGCCGGCGCCGGGGCTGCTGGCCGCCGTGCCGGCCGTCACCCCGGTCACCCGTGTGGAGTCGCCGCTGTCGGCGATGACCTCCGGAGCCCTGGGCGGACCGCCGGTTACCGGCGTCGCGGTGCGCACCTCGGCGAACTTCCAGGCCGGCGCGGTCAGCCGCAACTCCACGATCCCGCACGGAATGCATCTCCACGTCGGTGAGGCACAGGCGTACGCACTGGGCGATCCGGGCAACGGGAACGGAGGCGAGGCACCGGTCCTCACTGCCGTGCGCCCCGGCGCGGCGGCCGTCTGAACGGTCCCGCGCACAACGGGAGACCGGCGGCCGACAGCAGGGTGAGGAGCGGGAGGACAAGCCGTTCGACCGCTCGTCGGCCGCTCATCGGCCGGCGCCGACCCCTGAGCGCAAGAGGTCTACACCACTTGCCGGACAACCCTTGTCAGGGGGCGACAAGGGCTGGTCTGCTATGACGCGGGACACACCAGACACCCTGGGAAAGGGAGATGTCGTGAGCAACGAAAGCCTGGCCAATCTGCTCAAGGAGGAACGGAGGTTCGCGCCGCCCGCCGAGCTGGCAGCGAACGCCAACGTCACCGCGGAGGCGTACGAAAGGGCGAAAGCGGACCGGCTGGGCTTCTGGGCCGAGCAGGCCCGCCGTCTGAGCTGGGAGACCGAGCCGACCGAGACTCTGGACTGGTCCAACCCGCCCTTCGCCAAGTGGTTCAAGGACGGCCGGCTCAACGTGGCCCACAACTGCGTCGACCGCCACGTCGAGGCGGGCCTGGGCGACCGGGTCGCCATCCACTTCGAGGGCGAGCCGGGCGACACCCGGGCGATCACCTACGCCGACCTCCAGCGCGAGGTCTCCAAGGCCGCCAACGCCCTGATCGAGCTGGGTGTCGAGACCGGCGACCGGGTCGCGATCTACATGCCCATGATCCCCGAGACCGTCGTGGCGATGCTGGCCTGCGCCCGCATCGGCGCCCCCCACTCCCTGGTCTTCGGCGGATTCTCCTCCGACGCCCTGGCCACCCGCATCCAGGATGCCGACGCCCGCGTCGTCATCACCGCCGACGGCGGTTACCGGCGCGGCAGGCCCAGCGCGCTGAAGCCCGCCGTCGACGAGGCCCTGGCCCAGCCGGGCACCGAGAACGTGCGCAACGTCCTGGTCGTCCGCCGCACCGGCGAGGAGACCGCCTGGACCGAGGGCCGGGACCTGTGGTGGCACGAGCTGGTGGACCGCCAGTCCGAGGAGCACACCTCCCAGGCCTTCGAGGCCGAGCACCCGCTGTTCATCCTCTACACCTCCGGCACCACGGGGAAGCCCAAGGGCATCCTCCACACCTCCGGCGGCTACCTCACCCAGACGGCCTACACCCACCACGCCGTCTTCGACCTCAAGCCGGAGACGGACGTCTACTGGTGCACCGCCGATGTCGGCTGGGTCACCGGCCACTCGTACATCGTCTACGGTCCGCTGGCCAACGGCGCCACCCAGGTGATCTACGAAGGCACCCCCGACACCCCGCACAGGGGCCGCTGGTGGGAGATCGTCGAGAAGTACAAGGTCACGATCCTCTACACCGCCCCGACCGCCATCCGCACCTGCATGAAGTGGGGCGACGACATCCCGGCGAAGTTCGACCTGTCCTCGCTGCGGGTGCTGGGCTCGGTCGGTGAGCCGATCAACCCCGAGGCCTGGGTCTGGTACCGCCACAACATCGGCGGCGACCGCACCCCGGTGGTGGACACCTGGTGGCAGACCGAGACCGGTGCCATCATGATCAGCCCGCTGCCGGGTGTCACCGAGGCCAAGCCCGGTTCGGCTCAGGTGCCGCTGCCCGGCATCTCCGCCACGGTCGTGGACGACGAGGCCAAGGAGGTGCCCGACGGCTCCGGCGGCTACCTCGTCCTGACCGAGCCGTGGCCGTCGATGCTCCGGACGGTCTGGGGCGACGACCAGCGGTACCTGGACACCTACTGGTCGCGCTTCCAGAACCGCTACTTCGCCGGTGACGGCGCCAAGAAGGACGAGGAAGGCGACATCTGGCTGCTGGGCCGGGTGGACGACGTGATGCTGGTCTCGGGTCACAACATCTCCACCACCGAGGTCGAGTCCGCCCTCGTCTCGCACCCGAAGGTCGCCGAGGCGGCGGTCGTCGGAGCCACCGACCCGCAGACCACCCAGGCCATCTGCGCCTTCGTCATCCTGCGCGGCAACGCCGCCGAGGACGAGGGTCTGGTGGAGGAACTGCGCGGCCATGTGGCCAAGCACCTCGGCCCGATCGCCAAGCCCAGGCGCATCCTGCCGGTCGACGAGCTGCCCAAGACCCGCTCGGGCAAGATCATGCGCCGTCTTCTGCGTGATGTCGCCGAGAACCGGGATCTGGGAGACGTCACCACACTCACCGACTCCACGGTGATGACCCTCATCCAGTCCAAACTGCCGGGCGCCCCTGTCCGCTGTCTCCGCCCGCACGCGCGGACGGCTCGCCGACACCGTGTGCGGCGGCGGGCACCACGGTCCGGCATGATGCAGACCCTGGTGCAGAGCCATCGACCGCCACGACGAGAGGAAGCATGAAATGAGCCCAGCCGACGACGGCCGCAGCATCGGTCAGTTGGTCGCCTCGGCGACGACCGAACTGTCCGCACTGGTCCACGAGGAGATCGCGCTGGCCAAGGCCGAACTCCGGCAAGACGTCAAGCGCGGCGCGATCGGCAGCGGTGCGGCCATCGCCGCCGGCGTCCTGGTGCTCTTCTCGCTGCCGGTCTTCAGCTTCGCCGCGGCCCACGGCATCCACAACCTGGGGCTCGGGCTCGCCTGGTCGTTCACCATCGTGGGGAGCGCGTACCTGCTGATCGCGCTCGTGCTCCTGCTGCTGGCCAAGGCCAAGCTGACCAAGGTCAAGCCGCCCAAGCGCTCGATCGCCTCGGCCAAGCAGTCGGCGGCCGTGCTGTCGGGTGTCAAACCCCACCCCCGGATCGTTCCGGCCGCGCGGACGGAGCCCAAGGCCGTCGGGGCGGAACCCATGGCCGTCGAGCACGTGACACGCTCTTCCGCATGACGGACAGCACGGACAGCACGGACAGCCCTGACGGCGCGGACGACACGGGCACGGCAGGCACGGCGGAGACGACCGACACGGCAGACACGGCAGACACGGCAGCGGCAGGTGTGACAGGCGTGAACCACTCCGGCACCCCCTCCTCCGTCATCCGGATGGACGGGCCCTGGACGCACCGGGATGTCGCCGCCAACGGTGCGCGCTTCCACATCGCCGAGATGGGCGAGGGTCCGCTGGTCCTGCTGCTGCACGGTTTCCCGCAGTTCTGGTGGTCCTGGCGGCACCAGCTGCCCGCCCTCGCCGAGGCGGGCTACCGCGCGGTCGCGATGGACCTGAGGGGTGTGGGCGGCAGCGACCGCACCCCCCGCGGCTACGACCCGGCCAACCTCGCCCTCGACGTCACCGGCGTGATCCGTTCCCTGGGCGAGCCGGATGCCGCTCTCGTCGGCCATGACCTGGGCGGCTACCTGGCATGGACGGCGGCGGTGATGCGCCCGAAGCTGGTCCGGCGTCTGGCCGTGACCTCGATGCCGCACCCGCGCCGTTGGCGCGCGGCCATGCTGGGCGACCTGCGGCAGACCGCGGCCGGAGCGCATGTCTGGAGCTTCCAGAGCCCCTGGGTTCCCGAGCGGCGCCTGGTGGCGGACGACGGAGCGCTGGTCGGCCGTCTGCTGCGGGAATGGTCCGGGCCCCGCCTGCCGGAGGACGACACGGTCGAGGTCTACCGGCGGGCGATGTGCGTCCCCTCCACCGCGCACTGCTCGATCGAGCCGTACCGCTGGATGGTCCGCTCACTGGCACGCCTGGACGGATTCCAGTTCAACCGCCGTATGAAGCGGCCGGTCCGTGTCCCCACCCTCCACCTGCACGGCTCGCTCGACCCGGTGATGCGCACCCGCAGCGCGGCGGGATCGGGCGAGTACGTGGAGGCCCCGTACCGCTGGCGGTTGTTCGACGGGCTTGGCCACTTCCCCCACGAGGAGGACCCGAAGGCGTTCACCGGTGAGCTCGTCGACTGGCTCAAGGACCCCGAACCAGACCGATGATAAGAGCACGTGACGCCCGCATAGGTCAATTGACGGACCATTGGGTGATTACCGACCTTGAGGCACGGGCAGAGTCCGGAGTATGGGTTGGACGCACGACCACCGTGACGTGTCACGCAACATCCGGGAACAGAGCGGCGCGCCGGGTTCGCCCCCGCGCTCCGCGCGGGACCACCGCGATCTCGGCGATCTCCGCGATCCCCGGCTCGGCATCCCTCACATCCTGCGCCGCCGCGCCCGCTGGGTCGGCGCGCGGCTGCGCCATACGCGCGGCTGAGGCGAGGACCGGCGAGCGCGGTCGAGGACCGGTGGAATCCGGTCCTCACATCGCGCATCCCTGACTGTCCACCGGCCCCCGGGACGCCTGCCCCTGCAGGATGTCCTGGCGGATCTCGTCGTTGGTGAGTGCGTAACCGGTGTTCTCGTCCTCCAGGGACTTGGCGAAGATGACACCGTAGACCCTGCCGTCGGGCGTCAGCAGCGGACCGCCGGAGTTGCCCTGCCGGACCATGGCGTGCAGGGAGTAGACATCGCGGCGCACCGTGCCCCGGTGGTAGATGTCCGGGCCGGTCGCCTGGATACGGCCGCGTACCCGCGCGGAGCGGACGTCGAACCCGCCGTTCTCCGGGAAGCCCGCGACGATCGCGTCGTCGCCGGTCTCCGCGTCGTCCTCCACGAACCGCAGAGCCGGGGCCTGGAGTGACGGCACGTCGAGTACGGCGATGTCGCGCTCCCAGTCGTAGAGGACGACCGTGGCGTCGTGGAGTCGGCCCTCGCCGCCGACCTGCACGGTCGGCTCGTCGACGCCGCCGACCACGTGCGCGTTCGTCATCACCCGGCCGCGGTCGAAGACGAAACCGGTGCCCTCCAGCACCTTGCCGCAGCTCTGGGCGGTACCCAGTACCTTGACGATGGACCGCTTGGCGCGGGCCACGGCCGGGCTGCCGGCCAGGGCCGGGTCCGGCGGCTCCACCGAGGTGATCGGCTCGTTGGCGAACGGCGAGAAGACCTGCGGGAAGCCGTTGCGCGCGAGCACCGAGGTGAAGTCGGTGAACCAGGTGTCGGCGCTGTCCGGCAGTACCCGGGAGACACCGTGCAGCACCGCGGAGCCGCGGACCTCCCGGGCGACGACGGGCACGGCCGTGGAGGCCAGCAGCGAGCCGACCAGCCAGGCGACCAGCAGCATGGCCGCGACGTTCACCAGGGCTCCGCCGGAGGCGTCCAGGGCCCGGGCGGGCGACCAGGTGATGTGCCGGCGCAGCCGGTTGCCCAGGTGGGTGGTGAAAGCCTGCCCGACCGAAGCGCACACGATCACCACCGCCACCACCGCGATCGCACCCGCCGTCCCCGGTGAGGCGCCGTCGGTGAACTCGTTCCAGACGAGCGGCAGCAGATAGACCGCGGCGAGCCCGCCCCCGAGGAAACCGGCGACCGACAGCACACCGACCACGAAGCCCTGGCGGTAGCCCACGACCGCGAACCACACGGCGGAGAGCAGCAGCAGTACGTCCAGCACGTTCACGTCGCCCACCGTCTCATGCGCGCCAGTCCAGGGGGACGCTGCGGCCGGTGTCCCACGGCCGCTCCCATCCGGCGAAGTGCAGGATCCGGTCGATGATCCCGGCCGTGAAGCCCCACACCAGCGCGTCGCTGACGAGGAAGCACGGACCGCGGTAGCCGCTGGGGTGTCTGGCCGTGGCGCGGTTCGCCGGATCGGCGAGGTCGGACACGGGGACGGTGAAGACCCGGGCCGTCTCGGCCGGATCCACCGGGGCCACCGGGCTCGGCTCCCTCCACCACCCCAGTACGGGCGTGACGACGAACCCGCTCACCGGGATGTAGACGCGCGGCAGCCGCCCGAAGACCTGCACCCCCGACGGGTCGAGTCCGGTCTCCTCCTCCGCCTCCCGCAGCGCGGCGCGCAGCGGCCCGTCGCCCTCGGGGTCGCCGTCCTCCGGGTCGAGGGCGCCACCGGGGAAGGACGGCTGCCCGGCATGCGAGCGGAGGCTGGAGGACCGCTCCATCAGCAGCAGCTCCGGCCCGGCCCCCGCGCCCGTCGTCCCCCCGTTCCCGCCACCGGTGGTGGTGCCGCTTCCGCGGGCGCCGCCATCGCCGAAGAGCACCAGGACCGCGGACTGCCGTCCGCCCCCGTCGCTGGGCGGCAGGAAGCGGCTGAGCTGCCCCGCCCGCACCGTCGACGCCACATCGGCCACCGGGCGCAGCCAGTGCGGCAGCCCCTGGTCGGTGACGGCCACCGGGCCGGCCGCCGGACCGGCGAAGGAGCCCCTGTGCTTCTCCTGTGCTTCCCTCATCCGAACCCCGCTCAGGCGCCCAGCGGCGGCGCGGGCTGCCCGGGGTAGTCCGCAGGGGGCCTGAGCCGCTGGCCGGGCATGCCCCCCATCTCGTACTTCAGCAGCTTCTTCGCCTTCTCCGGGTCCGTCTCGCCCTCGCCGTACGAGGGGCACAGGCGCGTGATCGGGCAGGCGCCGCACGCGGGCTTGCGGGAGTGGCAGACGCGGCGGCCGTGGAAGACGACCCGGTGCGAGAACATCGTCCACTCGCTCCTGGGGATGATCCCGGCGATCTCGGCCTCGACCTTCTCCGGATCGGTCCGCTCCGTCAGCCTCCAGCGGCGCACCAGCCGCCCGAAATGGGTGTCCACCGTCAGCCCCGGTCTGCCGAAGGCGTTCCCCAGCACCACATGCGCCGTCTTACGTCCGACGCCGGGCAGGGAGACCATGTCCTCCAGGTTGTCCGGCACCTCGCCGCCGAAACGGTCGCGCAGCGCCGCGGAGAGCCCCAGCAGCGACTTGGCCTTGTTGCGGAAGAACCCGGTGGGCCGGATCAGCTCCTCCAGCCGCTCCGGGTCGGCCGCGGCCATCTCATCCGGCGTGGGGTAGGCGGCGAAGAGGGCGGGGGTGGTCTGGTTGACCCGCAGATCGGTGGTCTGAGCGGAGAGGACCGTGGCCACCAGCAGCTGGAAGGGGTTGTCGAAGTCCAGCTCGGGGTGGGCGTAGTAGTACACCTCGGCCAGCTCGCGGTTGATGCGCCGGGCGCGGCGGACCATGGCCAGCCGTGTCTCCGGCCTGCTCCCCGCCTTCTCGCCTCCTCCCCCGGCCGCTCTCGGCGGCTTCTCCTCCGCCACCCGTTCGGCGGACTTCCGTTCGCCCGCGGCGGAATTCTGGGATGGGTCGCGGGACACCGTCACCCGTACGCCCCCTTTCCATCCGGTCTCACCGGCGTGTTGGACACCCGGCCAGCGTACGGGGGAGCGCCGACATCCGCCCCGTTCACCGCCGATTCGGGGCCCGATCGGACCCCTGGCGCACACGCCGGACGCCGGGTGCGTCAAACTTGTGACTGATCGCACTGTTTCACCGTCCGGCATCATGGGGGCGACAGACCCGTGGGCACGTGGACAAGGAGAGAACTCGTGGACGACGTTCTGCGGCGCGCCCCGCTCTTCGCGGCGCTTGACGACGAGCAGGCCGCCGAGCTGCGTGCCTCCATGACGGAGACGACGCTCGCACGGGGCGAGGCCCTGTTCCACGAGGGGGACCCGGGCGACCGGCTCTACGTCGTGATCGAGGGCAAGGTCAAGCTCCACCGCACCTCCCCGGACGGCAGGGAGAACATGCTGGCCGTTCTCGGCCCCGGCGAGCTGATCGGCGAGCTGTCCCTGTTCGACCCGGGCCCCCGTACGGCCACCGCCACGGCGCTGACCGAGGTCAAGCTCTTCGGTCTGGGCCACGGCGACCTCCAGCCCTGGCTGAACGCCCGCCCCGAGGTCGCCACCGCGCTGCTGCGCGCCGTCGCCCGGCGTCTGCGCCGCACCAACGACTCGATGTCCGACCTGGTCTTCTCCGACGTGCCCGGCCGCGTCGCCAAGGCCCTGCTGGACCTGTCGCGCCGCTTCGGCGTGCAGTCCGAGGAGGGCATCCACGTGGTGCACGACCTCACCCAGGAGGAGCTGGCCCAGCTCGTCGGCGCGTCCCGCGAGACCGTCAACAAGGCGCTGGCCGACTTCGCCAGCCGCGGCTGGCTCCGGCTGGAGGCCCGGGCGGTCATCCTGCTGGACGTGGAGCGGCTGGCGAAGCGCTCGCGCTGAGTCCCGCCCTCCCGCCCCCGGGCCGGGGAGCCTCTCCCGCCCGGAGCACGGCCTGTCACACCAGGCCGTGCTCCTCCAGGTACTCCAGCTGCGCCCGCACCGACAGTTCGGCGGCGGGCCACAGCGAGCGGTCCACGTCCGCGTAGACGTGCGCCACGACCTCCCCGGGCGTCCGGTGGCCCGCTTCCACGGCCGTCTCCACCTGCGCCAGGCGGCTCGCCCGGTGCGCCAGGTAGTACTCGACGGCCCCCTGCGCGTCGTCCAGCACCGGCCCGTGCCCCGGCAGCACCGTGCGCACGCCGTCGTCCACGGTCAGCGAGCGCAGCCGCCGCAGCGAGTCCAGGTACTCGCCCAGCCGCCCGTCGGGATGGGCCACCATCGTCGTGCCGCGCCCCAGGACGGTGTCGCCGGTCAGCACCGCTTTGTCGGCGGGCAGGTGGAAGCTGAGCGAGTCGGAGGTGTGTCCCGGCGTGGGCACCACCCGCAGCTCCAGGCCACCCGTGGTCACCACGTCACCGGCCGCCAGCCCCTCGTCCCCCAGCCGCAGCGCCGGATCGAGCGCGCGTACGGCCGTCCCCGTCAGTTCGGCGAAGCGGGCGGCGCCCTCGGCGTGGTCCCAGTGGCCGTGGGTGAGCAGCGTCAGCCCCACCCGCCGGCCCGACCGCTCGACGGTGTCGATCACCTGGCGCAGATGCCCCTCGTCCAGCGGACCGGGATCGACGACGACCGCCGACGCCGAGTCCGGCTCGGCGACGATCCAGGTGTTGGTGCCGTCCAGCGTCATCGGCGAGGGGTTCGGCGCCAGCACGCACACCGCGCGGGCGGTGCCCGTGCCGTCGATGGCGCCGCCGCGCGGCTGCCCGGGCAGGGCGGAGGCGTCGGTCACGGCGCGCCCTCCGCCGTCCGCCGGGCCGCGGGCACGTGCTTGGTGAACTCCTCGTGCCCCGGCCAGCTCAGCACCACCCGCTGCCCGCCGGCCCCGTCGTCCTCCAGACTCGCCCGGGCCAGTACGGGCGCCAGGTCCCGCTCACCGGAGGCATCCAGCGCCGCGGCGGCGCCGGCGTACGGCATGAGCTGCCGCAGGGTGGCGATCGTCGGGGGCATCATCGTCAGCTCGCCCCGGTCGTAGGCGGCGGCCGCGTCCGCGGGGCGGATCCACACCGTGCGGTCGGCCTCGCCCGAGACGTCGCGGGTGCGCTGCCCCTCGGGCAGGGCGGCGACGAAGAACCAGGTGTCGTAGCGCCGCGCCTCGAACTCCGGGGTGATCCAGCGCGCCCAGGCGCCCAGCAGATCGCTGCGCAGGACCAGTTCGCGGCGGGCGAGGAAGTCGGCGAAGGAGAGCTCACGGGTCACCAGGGCGGCCCGGTCCGCCTCCCAGTCCTCGCCGGTGGTGTCGGCGACGACCGTGTCCGGGTCCGGGCCGGCCAGCAGGACGCCCGCCTCCTCGAAGGTCTCGCGCACGGCGGCGCACACGACGGCCTGCGCGACCGCCTCCTCCACCCCGAGCCGCCGCGCCCACTGCGCGCGCGCCGGGCCGGCCCAGGCGACCGCGCCCTCGTCACGGAGGTCCACGCCACCGCCGGGGTAGGCGTACGCACCGGCGGCGAAGGCCATGGAGGCGCGCCGGCGCAGCATGTGGACGGCCGGCCCGCCCCCGGCGTCCCGCAGCAGCATCACGGTCGCCGCCCGGCGCGGGGGCACGGGCGTGAGCCGGCCCTCCGCCAGGGCACGGATGCGCTCGGGCCACTCGGGCGGATACCACTGCCCGTCGCGCGGGGGCACGGGCGGCCGGGCGGGAGACGCGGACGGCGGCGGCGTTGACGACATGGCCGGATCGTACGGCCGCGGGCCGCGATGTTCGAGTGCGGGCCCCGGACACCGCTGCCCGCCCCGGACGTACCGGGCCGGCCGGCGGCTCAGTCCGCCAGCTCGACCTGGATCTCGACCTCGACCGGCGCGTCGACCGGCAGCACCGCGACCCCCACCGCGCTGCGCGCGTGCACGCCCCTGTCGCCCAGCACCTCGCCCAGCAGCTCACTGGCGCCGTTGACCACGCCGGGCTGGCCGGTGAAGTCCGGGGCGGAGGCGACGAAGCCGACCACCTTGACGACCCGGGCGATCCGGTCCAGGTCTCCGGCGACCGACTTCACCGCCGCCAGGGCGTTCAGTGCGCAGATCCGGGCCAGGTCCCTGGCCTCCTCCGGCGTCACCTCGGCGCCGACCTTGCCGGTCACCGGCAGCGCGCCGCCGACCATCGGCAGCTGTCCGGCGGTGTACACGTGGGAACCGGAGAGCACCGCCGGAACGTACGACGCCAGCGGCGCCACCACCTCCGGCAGGGTCAGCCCCAGCTCCGCGAGCCTGGACTCCACCGAGCCGCGCGCGTCGCTCACCGCTTCTCCCGCTTCAGGTACGCCACGAGCTGCTCGGGGTTGTTCGGGCCGGGCACCACCTGGACCAGTTCCCAGCCGTCCTCGCCCCAGGTGTCCAGGATCTGCTTGGTCGCGTGCACGAGCAGCGGCACGGTCGCGTATTCCCACTTCGTCATGGGGCCGACCTTAGCCCCTCCCCCGCACCCCGCCCGCGCGCCCTCCCCCCGGTGTCCCGCCGCTCCGGTCCGCCCGCGGGGAGTCCGGGGCGCACCTCCATGGCCCATCCGCACGCGTACTCCCCCCGTCCGGTGGTTAGGCTCCGAAGGGTGAGCAGGCTGCATGTGGTGACCGGCAAGGGCGGGACCGGAAAGACGACGGTCGCCGCCGCACTCGCGCTCGCCCTCGCCGAGGAGGGCAGACGCACACTCCTGGTGGAGGTCGAGGGGCGGCAGGGCGTCGCCCAGCTCTTCGAGACCGAGGCGCTGCCGTACGAGGAACGGAAGATCGCCGTCGGACCGGGCGGCGGCGAGGTGTACGCGCTGGCCGTCGACGCGGAGAAGGCGCTGCTGGACTACCTGCAGATGTTCTACAAACTCGGCGGCGCGGGGCGGGCCCTGAAGAGGCTCGGCGCGATCGACTTCGCCACCACCATCGCACCCGGCGTACGCGACGTCCTGCTCACCGGCAAGGTCTGCGAGGCGGTGCGCCGTCGCGCCAGAAGCGGTGCCTTCGTCTACGACGCGGTGGTCATGGACGCGCCACCCACCGGGCGGATAACCCGCTTCCTCGGTGTCAACGACCAGGTGGCCGGGCTGGCCCGGGTCGGCCCGATCCACAACCAGGCCCAGGCCGTGATGCGGGTGCTCAAGTCGTCCGAGACCGCCGTGCACCTGGTGACCCTGCTGGAGGAGATGCCCGTCCAGGAGACCGTGGACGGTGTGGCCGAGCTGCGTGCCACCGGGCTGCCGGTCGGCGGCGTGTTCGTCAACATGACGCGGCCGGCGGTGCTGGGCCGGGCGTCGGTGCGGGCCGCCGAGGAGTCGCGCACCGAGATCGCCAAGGCGCTGTCCCGGGCGGGTCTGGGCGGCGCGCGGCGCGGCGGCAGGGCCGAGCAGTTGATCGACCCGCTGCTGCGCCAGGCCCACGAGCACGCCGAACGGCTGGCGCTGGAGGACGAACTGCGGTCGGAGATAGCCGGGCTGGAACTGCCCGGGTACGAACTGGAGCTGCTGGCCGAGGGCGCCGACCTGCCCGGCGTCTACCTGCTCGCCGGCGAGCTGCGCGAACAGCTGCGTGAACGGGGGGTGGCGAGGTGACGGCACGGACGGCCGAGGCGGGGACCGCACGGGCACAGGGCCGGGCGAAGGGCCGGACTCAGGGACAGGCACACGGGCTGGGCACGCTCCCGGTGCTGGACGTCGACGCGCTGATCGACGATCCCGGCACCCGGATCGTGGTCTGCTGCGGCGCCGGCGGCGTGGGCAAGACGACGACGGCCGCGGCCCTGGGCGTACGCGCGGCCGAGCGCGGCCGGAAGGTCGTCGTCCTCACCATCGACCCGGCCCGCCGGCTGGCCCAGTCGATGGGCCTGACCGAACTGGACAACACCCCGCGCCGGGTGGAGGGCGTCGACGGCGTGCCGGGCGGCGAGCTGCACGCGATGATGCTCGACATGAAGCGGACCTTCGACGAGATCGTCGAGGCCCACACCGACCCCGAGCGGGCCCGGGCGATCCTGGAGAACCCCTTCTACCAGTCGCTGTCGGCCGGTTTCGCGGGGACGCAGGAGTACATGGCCATGGAGAAGCTCGGCCAGCTCCGCGCGGACGACGAGTGGGACCTGATCGTCGTGGACACCCCGCCGAGCCGGTCCGCGCTGGACTTCCTGGACGCGCCCAAGCGCCTGGGGTCGTTCCTGGACGGGCGGTTCATCAGGCTGCTGACGGCTCCGGCGAAGGCCGGCGGCCGGGCGGGCCTGAAGTTCGTGAACCTGGGCGTGTCCGGGCTGTCGGTGTTCACCGGGCTGCTCAACAAGCTGCTGGGTACGGGGCTGCTGCGCGACATGCAGACGTTCGTGGCGGCGATGGACACGATGTTCGGCGGGTTCCGTACCCGCGCCGACGCCACGTACCGGCTGCTCCAGGCGCCGGGCACGGCCTTCCTGGTGGTGGCGGCCCCGGAACGCGACGCGCTGCGCGAGGCGGCGTACTTCGTCGAGCGGCTGGCCGCGGACCGGATGCCGCTGGCGGGGCTCGTGCTGAACCGCATGCACGGCAGCGAGGCGGCCCACCTCGGTGCGGAGCGGGCGCTGGCGGCCGCGGAGAATCTCGAGGAGGACGGCATCGCCGATCAGCCCACCGGGAAGGGCGGGGATGAACGGCCCGCGCCCCGGTCCGCCTCCGGTGACGGCTCCGGGGCCGGCGTGGGCCACGACGGCTCTCCCGAGGACTCCCCCTCCTCCCCCGCGACGGCCGAACGGCTGGCCGCGGGCATGCTGAGGCTGCACGCGGAGCGGATGCACGTACTGGCGCGCGAGCGGCGCACACGCGACCGTTTCGCCGCGCTGCACCCGGAGGTGCCGGTGGCCGAGGTCGCCGCGCTGCCGGGTGATGTGCACGACCTGGACGGGCTGCGGGCGATCGGCGGGCGTCTGGCGGAGCAGCCCGGCGTCGAGCCCGCCTAGTGCCGCGTCGGTCAGGGTTCACCCCGCTCGCCGCCCTGGCACGCACGCTCGCCGTGTTGGCCGAAAGCCCAGGTGGGACAACTACGTGCGGTTTCCGGCCGCCTGGCGATCGCACGCACCGGGGCGCCTCGCCACCGGGCAGACCCTGGCCGACGCGGCACTGGCCGTACCACCGGGCCATGGCCGATGCCCGGGTTCCCGCCGGGGCCCTCTCAGTCCTCGGGTCCCTCAGGTCCTGGTTTCAGCCCGCGGCGGCGTAGTCGCCGCTGTACCGCCGCGCTTCGTGATCGCGCATCTCGACCTCCACGGACAGCGGACCCGCGCTGCGCTCGTACTCGGAGCGCGCGGTCTCGAGCAGCCGCCGCCAGGAGGTGACCGTCGGGCGGCGGCGCAGCAGCGCCCTCCGTTCCCTCTCGGTCATCCCGCCCCAGACACCGAACTCCACACGGTTGTCCAGAGCGTCGGCCAGGCACTCGGTGCGCACCGGGCATCCGGTGCAGACCGCCTTGGCGCGGTTCTGTGCCGCCCCTTGTACGAACAGTTCATCCGGATCCGCAGTGCGGCAGGCCGCCTGCGCGCTCCAGTCGGTAACCCAGCCCATGCCGGCGCCGTCCTCTCCCGAATCGAGGCTCCCCCACGGCGGCAGACGGCATGTTCACCGTTGCCAGTGCAGGACGTTACGGAAGGCGGCAGGAGCGCAACACCCCCGACGGGCCCAATCTTGAATGGTCCGAACGGACTATGGGTGCGCGGCAGATCACCCAACGGAGTGACCTGAGAACGATATCGACCATTCACCCAAAAGCGAACAATGACCCCATACCTCAAGAGCATGGAGTCGAATGTTTCCTGACATAGGATTGCAATTCGGTCACAGCTCCACACTCGATGGAGTGAACCTTGAGTTGACAAGGAACCGAACGACCGTGTCAGACGTGGTACAGCGTAGGCGAACACACGCACACCTGTCCGGCGATTGAGAACGTAGGCTGCCCTCATGGCAAACAAGCGCTCGGGTGGCGGACTGTCCGGGACCCAACAGGCCGCCAAGTTCCTCGGTATCAGCGTGCTCTCGGGAGCGGTGCTGGCGGGCATCGCGCTGCCCGTGGCCGGCGGCCTCGGGCTGGCCGCCAAGGGCACCGTCGAGAGCTTCGACGAGATCCCCATGGACTTCAAGCGCCCCCCGCTGAGCCAGAAGAACCAGATCCTCGACTCCGAGGGCAACGTCATCGCGACCGACTACTACCGCGACCGCACGGTGGTGTCGCTGAAGAAGATCAGCCCCACCATGCGGAAGGCGATCGTCGCGATCGAGGACTCCCGCTTCTACGAGCACGGTGCGATCGACCTCAAGAGCGTGCTGCGCGCCCTGAACAAGAACGCGCAGCAGGGTGGAGTCGCCGAGGGCGGCTCCACCCTCACCCAGCAGTACGTCAAGAACGTCTTCGTGGAGCAGGCCGGCGACGACCAGGAGAAGGTCGCCGAGGCCACCCAGCAGACCCTCGGCCGCAAGATCCAGGAACTGAAGTACGCGATCAAGATCGAGGAGGAGCTCGACAAGGAGCAGATCCTCGAGAACTACCTCAACATCACGTTCTTCGGCCAGCAGGCGTACGGCGTCGAGGCCGCCGCCCGGCGCTACTTCTCCAAGAACGCCGCCGACCTGGAGCTCCACGAGGCGGCGCTGCTGGCCGGACTCGTCCAGTCCCCCACCTACTACGACCCCGTCAACTACCCCGACCGGGCCGTCGAACGCCGCGACATCGTGCTCAACCGCATGGCCGAGACGGGGGCCGCCACCAAGGCGGACGTCGCGGCGGCCAAGAAGAAGAAGCTGGGCCTCAAGGTCAGCAAGCCCAGGAGCGGCTGCATCACCTCCGTCGACAAGGCGGGCTTCTTCTGCGACTACGTCCGCAAGGTCATCCTGACCGACCCGGTCTTCGGCAAGACCGAGGAGGAGCGCAGGGATCTCTGGAAGCGCGGCGGCCTCACCGTCCGCACCACGCTCTCCCCCAAGGCGCAGAAGGCCTCCGCCGACGCCGCCACCAAAATGGTCTACGAGGACGACCCGGTGGCCACCGCCGTGGTCCAGGTCGAGCCCGGCACCGGGAAGATCCTCTCGATGGCCCAGAGCCGCCCGTACGGCCTGGACCAGAACAAGAACCAGACCCTGCTCAACCTCTCGGTCGACAACGACATGGGCGGCAGCACCAGCGGCTTCCAGGTCGGCTCGACGTTCAAGCCGATCGTCGCCGCGGCCGCGCTGACCCAGGGCATCAGCCCCGCGAGCACCTACAAGAGCGACTGGAAGACCGTCTTCGAGAAGAGCGGCTTCGAAGTCTGCGGCAACAAGCCCTACGGCAACGGCGAGTGGCCTGTCCAGAACGAACTGGAGTCCGAGAAGGGCACCTGGGACATGACGGGCGCCCTCGGCAAGTCGATCAACACCTACTTCGTCGACCTGGGCCAGAAGGTCGGCCTGTGCGACATCGTGGAGATGGCCGAGAAGATGGGGGTCAAGCGCGGCGACGGCAAGCCCCTCGAGCAGCTGCCCGCCATGATCCTGGGCGGCCAGAACAGCAGCCCGCTGACCATGGCCGCCGCGTACGCCACGTTCGCCAACCGCGGCACCTACTGCTCGCCGGTGGCGATCGAGAGGATCACCGACGCCGACGGCAAGAAGATCCCGGTCCCCAGGACCAAGTGCGAGCGGGCGATGTCCGAGCACATCGCGGACTCCATCAACGAGATGCTCAAGGGCGTGGTGGAGGACGGCACCGGCACCGCGGCCGGCCTGACCGACCGTGACAACGCGGGCAAGACCGGTACGACGGACTTCCGCAAGGACGCCTGGTTCGTCGGCTACACCCCCAACCTCTCCACCGCCGTCTGGGTCGGCGACGACGTCGGCACCCCGATGGAGATGTACAACCTCACCATCGGCGGCCGTTACTACGCCAAGGTCTGCGGTGGCTGCCTGCCCGGTCCCATCTGGAAGACCGCGATGCTCGGGGCCCTGAAGGGCGAGCCCGTCGAGTCCTTCAACGGTGTCCGGGTGCCGCGGGCCGACACCGACGAGAAGGAGGAGGACAACGACCGGGACCGCGGCGGGGACGACGACAAGCCCGGCGACCGCCGTCCCGGCAACCCGTTCCCCGGCATCTCCCTCCCGCCCGGCGTCATCGGCGGAGGCGGAGACGGGGGCCCCGGCGGCGGCGGAGGCGCCAGCACCATGGGCGGCACCACCGACGGCACCACCGTGGGTGGTGTGACCGGCGGTGACACCGGAGGCGGCAACGGAGACGACGGCGTCGGCGCCACCTCCACCACCGGGGGCTGGGACGTGGGCGGCGGCAGCGGGGGCTGGCAGACCTCCGGTCAGGACGGCGGCTGGAGCCCGCGGTAGCCGACACGGTCCGCACGAAGGCAGCCAGAAGACACACACGCAGGGGCCCCGTTCCGGGGCCCCTGCGCCGTTGCTCCGCTTCCCTGCGGCCCGCGGGCCCGCGGTCAGCCCGCCAAGCGCTTCTTGACAGCGGCGGCCACCCGGCCGCCCTCCGCGCGTCCCGCCACCTTCGGGTTCACGATCTTCATGACGGCGCCCATGGCCCTCGGCCCCTCGGCCCCGGCCTCCTCGGCCCCAGCCTCCTTGGCCTCGGCCACGGCCTCGGCCACCAGCGCGTCCAGTTCCTCGTCGGTGAGCTGCTTGGGCAGGTACTCGGCGAGCACCTCGCCCTCCGCGTGCTCCCGCCCGGCCTGCTCGGCGCGCCCGCCCCTGGCGAACGCGTCCGCCGCCTCGCGCCGCTTCTTGGCCTCACGAGTGATGATCTTCTCGACCTCGGCGTCGGACAGTTCACGGGCGCTCTCACCCGCCACCTCCTCCTTCTGAATCGCGGTCAGCGTGAGGCGGAGAGTGGAGGAGCGCAGCTCGTCGCGCGCCCTGATCGCCGCGGTGAGGTCGTCCTGGAGCCGGGTCTTGAGCGTGGTCATGCCGGAAGTCTGCCAGGACGCGGAGCCCGACGCCCACCGCATTGTGCCGCGCCTCCCCCTCCGCGCCCCTCCGTACCCCCTCCCACGCCCTGTCCCCACACCCTTCCGCCGTCCTTCGCCCGTCCGCCCGCGCCATTTCCGCCGCCCGTGCGTCCGCGCCCCGCCCCCGTGTCTGCGACGATGGGATCATGCGTGCGCAATACCCGCTCTCCCTCAAGGTCCCCCTCGGTATCACGGCGGTAGGCGCGGCCTGCCTCGTCTATTCGGTGGGCATCGAAGCCCGCTCGTTCCGCCTCAGGCGCGTGACGGTGCCCGTACTGCCACGCGGGATGCGGCCGCTGCGCGTGCTCCAGGTCTCCGACATCCACATGGTCGGCGGCCAGCGCAAGAAGCGGCGCTGGCTCCAGTCGCTGGCCGGACTGCGCCCCGACTTCGTGGTCAACACCGGCGACAACCTCTCCGACCCGGAGGCCGTCCCCGAGGTCCTGGACGCGCTCGGCCCGCTGATGGAGTTCCCCGGCGCGTACGTCTTCGGCTCCAACGACTACTACGGCCCCCGGCCGCGCAACCCCGCCCGCTACCTGCTGGAGAAGGCCAGCGGCCGCCACGGCCTCAACGGCAACCCCCCGGTCGTAGGCGCCGTCCACAACCCGTGGGAGGGGATGCGCGACGCATTCGACTCGGCGGGCTGGGTCGGCCTGTCCAACACCCGTGGCCGGATCAAGCTCGACGGCGGCGAGGAGATCGCCCTCACCGGCCTGGACGACCCGCACATCAAGCGCGATCGCTACGAAGAGGTGGCCGGCGGCCCCGAGCAGGGCGCCGACTTCCCCCTCGCCGTGGTCCACGCCCCGTATCTGCGCGCCCTGGACGCCTTCGCCGCCGACCGCTACCCGCTGATCCTCGCCGGCCACACCCACGGAGGCCAGCTCCGGGTGCCCTTCTACGGCGCCGTGGTCACCAACTGCGACCTTGACACCGACCGGGCCCGCGGCCTGTCCCATCACGAGGTGGACGGCCACCGCTCCTACCTCCACGTCTCGGCGGGCTGCGGTGCCAACCGCTACACCCCCTTCCGATTCGCCTGCCCCCCGGAAGCCACCCTCCTCACCCTGATCGAGCGCCCCTGACCCACTCCGCCGCGCCGACCCGCATCCCGCGAAACCGGATTTCTCCTGAGCGCGGGCGTGGGCTAAAGTAGTCCTCGTTGCACACGGGGTGTGGCGCAGCTTGGCAGCGCGCTTCGTTCGGGACGAAGAGGTCGTGGGTTCAAATCCCGCCACCCCGACAGCCGAAACACCAGGTCAGGGTCCCGATCCGCTCAGCGGATCGGGCTCCTGACCCGTTCCTGAAGGCCGCTTGGGAGCCGACCTCGTTCCCCGGCTCCCAGTACCCGCGAGTCGCAGTGGCTTGCTACCTTCCCCTGAGCTCGGCTGCCCTGCCACCGGCCGGCTCCAGGCACGAGGCCGCGCGAGTCCCGCCGGTTGCACGGCAGCGATCTTTCACAGATCACGAGCGCATTCGTCCACTCCGTGAAGGGACATTCCCTCCATGCCTGCTGGGACCATCCTCCAGATCAAGGTCACCCTGGCCGACATCCGCCCGCCGATCTGGCGCCGTCTGCAGGTGCCCGCCGACACCCCTCTGGACCGTCTGCACCGGGTGATCCAGACCGCGATGGGCTGGGAGGACTACCACCTGCACGTCTTCGAGACGCCCATGGGAGCCTTCGGGTACCCCGATACCGAACTCGGCCACCATGACGAACGTGAGGTGTCGCTCCTATCGGTGGCCCCGGCCGTCGGCGACAGGATCAGCTACACCTACGACTTCGGCGACAACTGGCTCCACCACATCCAGATCGAGAAAGCCCTCAACGGAGTTCCGGGAACCGCCTATCCCCGCTGTGTTACCGGCCGCCGTGCCTGCCCTCCCGAGGACTGCGGCGGGCCCTGGGGCTACGGAGAACTCCTCGCCGCTGTCGCGGATCCCGAGCACGAACAGCATCAGCTCATCACCGAGTGGCTCGACGGCCCCTTCGACCCCGAGTATCTCGACGTCGACAGGGCCAACAAGATCCTCACGGACGGTTGACCGTCCGTGAGGCCCCAAGAGCAGAGCTGCGAGATGGTCCGGTGCGCCCCTGGCTGATGCCCACCCCCTCTGTCAGACGCCTACGGAATACTGCCGAAGGTTCGGCTGGACGGACACGCATTGAACCGCCCCGGCTCGAATGGAGACCCAGCTCGTCCTGGACGCTCTGGAGATGGCGCTGTGGCAGCGCGACCGCGATAAATATCCTTATGCTCGGGGCGAGTTGATACACCACAGCGACGTGGGCAGCCAGGGCGGATTCAAGTGGTCGTCGCAACACCTGGACGCCGCCGGCATCGCGGCGAGCATCGGATCTGTCGGCGACGCGTACGACAACGCCCTGATGGAGTCCACCCTCGACCTTCTGGTGGACGACCTGTCGGCCGGGAGTGGGAACGCCTGAAGGCACGGGCAGATGCTCAAGATGTGGGCCCGGGGTTCCGGAAGCCATCCGAGAGCCAACCGGCTACCTGATGTCGATCATTCGGACCGGCTGCCCGGTGGTGCGGGCGATGGTTTCGAAGTCCCGGTCGTAGTGCAGCAGTGTGAGTCCGGCTTCTTCCGCGGCCGCGGCCACGAGAAGATCGACGGCTCCGGCACTGCGGTGCTCACCCTTGGCGGTGAGCTCGCGCTGGACGACGCGGGCGCGCCGGTAGACGCCGTCGGGCATGGGAAACCAGGTGAACTGGTTCAGTCGTCCCTGGATGGCTTCACGGTCCTTCTCGGAACGTGCCGAGTAGAGCACTTCCAGTTCGGTGAGGTCGCACAGTGCGACCAGTCCGGCGCCCATCCGCTGCTCCCAGTCCTCGGTTGCCTGGCGCAGCAGGATGCGGACCAGGGCCGACGTGTCGATGAGATAGTCGGCCACGCTCACCGGGCGGAGCCACCTCGGTAGTTGCGCTTGTCAAGGAGGAGTTCGGCGTCGAGGGCGCCTTCCTCCGCGAGGTCCTGCAACTCGTGCAGGGCTCGCAGGCGGCGGTTGCGGGCCACGATCTCCCGCAGGGCGGTATTGATGGTGTCCCGCTTCGTGGAAGTGCCCAGCTCCTTTGCCGCTGCCTCCAGGGCGTCGTCGTCGAGGTCGATGACGGTTCTGCTCATGAGCACCACCCTCATATACATCAATCGATGTATCAATATACATGACTCAATGTATCACGGGGCGGGCCAGGCCGGCCCGGACGTCTGCGGACCGGTGAGCACACCACTGACAGCAGGAGGCACGATCCCCCGCCGCCGAGGCGGACCGATTCCGGTCCGGTAAGAGCAGGTCTCGCCGGTGCCGCCTACGCCGCACCGGCTGCCTCGGCCGCAGCCGCCGGCTGAAGCAGCCGGGCCAGTTCCTCCCGCCCGCGCCTGATGACATCGAGCGCCGATGCCGGATCCGTACCCGGCGGCAACGGAGTATCGGTGAGCACATCCGTAAGGGTGTACCGGCCGAGCAGCCACCGCTGCAGGGCACGCCAGTCGGTGCCCCGGTTGAGGGGGAGGTCGTTCGCCCAGGGCGATGCCTCGTACCGGGTACCGTCGGTGCCGTTCGCGTGGAGCAGCCCGGAGCGGCGCAGCAGGCACGGGAAGCAGACGCCGCAGTTGGCGATGGGAGGGCCACCGCTGCGGCGGGTGGGCGGCTTGCCACAGCTCAGGGTGGACTCCAGGTCTGCCGGTGTGAGGCCCGCGTCGCGCCCTGCCCTGCACACCTCGCCTTTCGTCAGTTGCGCCAAGGGATTGACCACCCGTACCGCACTCCCGGCGTCGCTCACGGCGGCAATCACAGAGTTCAGACCGGCCAGTGTCCGCGGGTGCACGGAACGGGTGGAGCAGGCGGCCGAACGCGCGGGCGTCAGAGGTGGATTGAGGGCGACCTGGCCGTTCTCGGGGATGTGGACGGTGGCCACTCCGTGCGCGGTGGCGGCACGGATCGCTCCCGCCGCGTACAGCAGGCCGCGGGTGCGGGAGGAGGTCTCCAGCCGCAGCCCGGTGCCGTCGCCCGCCGGGGTCTGGCTCATCGGTAGCAGCATCACCGGCCGTGGTCCGCCCAGTCGCTCGACGGCCTTGTACACCCGCTGCTGGAGACGCAGCAAGCCGATCTCACGGAACATGACGAGCAGCAGCGGCCGGGGGTCGTCGGCGCGCGAGCGGGTGGCGGCCCAGCTGAGGGAATCCAGCCCACCGGAGAACAGCGCGACTTCCGAGGCACGGGGGTCGCCGGGGAAGATCATCGCCTCCTCGACCCGATGGCCGGCGAGAGGCCGGAAGTCCACATTCCAATGGTCCCCGGTGAGGATCTGGAGGAGCGCGGTGAAGTGGGTGCGGACGGCTGCGCTCTGCCACCGACCGTGTTCTGCGACGGGCACGGTGAGACTGATGCGGCGGGTCCACCGGTCCTGGACGCCGGTCCGGCGTACGTGTTTGTCGGCGATGAACGCGGCCCTGGCGACGCGGAACAGGTCCTCGGCCCAGTCGGGGACCGGACCGGGCAGGTGGTGCCGGCCGGTGACGCGGCGCTCCTTCTCCTGGAAGGCTTCCTCGCCGATCTCCGCCCAGCGGGCATCGCGAGGCCGGTCCCCGCGGTGGCCGCGCCACCAGAGGAAATGGTCGGACCCGGTCATGCCGCGGCTCCCTCTTCTCCGGTGATCTCGTCAGTGATCAGGCCGAGTACCCTGCCGACCGCCCGCGGTACCAGCGACGCGGCGATCTTGGGCAGCACGGCTGACGGGTCCAACGCACCGCCCACTACCGGCTGCGCGGTGTCCACGGTCTCTGCGAGATCCGTCGCTTCAGCGGCCACCTCGCAGGGATTCGGCACCAGGTCCACCGTCTTCTCCGCGACCCAGCCGGCGATCCTGCCTTCCGGATCGGTCGCGATGAGCACCGGCACTGCCAGTTTGACGTGCTCGGCAACAACGGACCGGAGGAATTCACCCACCATGTCGGCGAAGAAGATCTGGTAGAGATCGCACAGGATGTCCCAGGCGAAGCCGCCGCCCGCGCTGTCCCCGCTCATGGCGTCGTCCAGTTCGGGGTGCCTGTCGCGGACATCGCGGACCGCAGCGGCCACACCCCTGCGCACCGCGGCGTCGGCGAGTGTGCCACCCTCTCCGCCGACCTCTAAGACGAGACGTGCGACGAGCGCGTCCGCCGACTCGGCGCCCTCAGCGGCCAGCGAGCTCAGGGCCCCGGCGAGCCGCTCACCGGCCGCGCAGGCCGCGTCGTACAATCCGAAAGCCGACCGATCGGCACGGAGCGTCTCGTGCAGGGCACGCAGATGGTCCGCGGCGATCTCCTCCAGACGCTGATCCGCATTGCGCGAGTCCGCCCGCCAGCGCGCCAGCCGTCTCGCAGCGGAACTCCACCGGTCGCCGTTCGGCCCCTCCCACCGCGTGGACGTCCCCACAGCACCCCCAGCCCGATAGTGGCCCTCCCCGCTCCCCCAGTCATGGCATCAGACCGGACGATTCCCAGGTAGGGCGCGACTCGGCCAGGGCGGCGCGGACCGGGCTGGGAGCCGTCTGGGAGCCGGCCTGCTCCCCGAGCCCCCTCTAAGCCACGTGGCACCAACCGATGCCACCCATCCGACCTGCGGAAACGCCATCGAAGCTGGCAGCCTCGCCAACCGGACCTCGTTCGGGACGAAGAGGTCGTGGGTTCAGATCCCGCCACCCCGACAGCCGAAACACCAGGTCAGGGGACCGATCCGCTCAGCGGACCGGGTCCCTGACCTGTTTCCGGGGGCCGCTTGGGAGCTGGGCGAATCCCGCCCGAGCGCTCTGCGGTCGGGCGACCTGTCTTCGCCCGGCCGGTACGCTGCTATGTCGACGCTCCCGCCACTATGCCCAGCAGTGTGAGCGTGTAGAAGGCCGTGCTCCAGGCCAGCGCGTGGCGTATGCAGCGGTATTTGGTCCAGGCGATCTGGGACAGGGCCGCCAGTTGGCTCAGATCCCGGGACACCGGGTCGGTGCGGCGGACCGTGCGCTCCAGGTGTGTGACCGACATCGCGAGCCTGACGTCACCGAAGTAGTGGGTGCGGAAGTGGTGGGACTTTCCGAGCCGCGGGGTCACGGCCAGGCCGAGCAGGACGATCGCCGGTACGCAGGCGGCGCAGCCCACCCAGAGGAGGAGTTGCGGGACGACGGCGTACACCCGTGGGTCGATGACGCCGCCACCGATCGCGCCGAGCAGGGCGGTCAGGGACGCGCCGAGGGACGCCAGCATGAGGCCGGCCTTGTTGTCGGCCTTCACGAGTTCCTCACGGGCCTCGGTCAGCAGGACCCTGGCGAGTTCCGCGCCGCGGTCGGCAGCGGCTGCGGTGTCCGGGGCCGCGTCGGCATTGCCTCCGGGTGTGGTCATGCTCTGCCCCTCCGTTCCGTCGGTGTCGGACGGCCGCCCCGGCGTGCGGGGCGGCCGTGGTGCTGTGCCCCCGTTGGAGGCGGGCGCGTCAGACCGCCGACGAGCGGCGGATCTCCTCCTCCAACGCGCTCACCGCCTGCCGGGTCCGGATGTTCATCGCTGCCGTGTGTTCGCGGAACGCGGCCTCCGACTCGGCCCGGTGGCGCCGGACCTCCTGCTCGATGGTGTCCTGGGCCATCTCGAGGTTCGCCACGGCCCGGCGCTCGGCGAGCCGGACCTCCTCGTCGTGGATCTTGACCGCGCTGTTGCTGGCGCTGGTGAGCATCCGGTCGTACGCGGACTCGCCGCTCAGGTACTTCACCAGCACAGGGAGTACGTCGAGGAGGACGAACAGGAGGCGGACCAGCCAGATGCCCACGAACAGCACCGGGTTCCCGGCCGCGAGCCGGTCGAGCGCCCGCATCCGCTCCAGGACGCCGATCTCCTTCTGTTTGGCGCGCTCCTCTTCCAGCCGCCGCTCGATGCCGTCGTCCCGGGCCTTGAGGAAGTCGCCGCGTGACTTGGTCTGTCTGGCCTCCATCTCCGAGATGCGGCTGTTCATGCGGGCCAGTCGCTTCTCGTTCTCGTCGGTGCGATGGGTCGTGCGGTAGTCCTGTGCCTTCTCGCGCAGGCGCAGGCACTCGGATGTCCGCTGGTACAGGCCGGTGGCGGCTATGCGGACCAGCCGGCGGCACTCGTCCCGGACTTCGGAGTCGATGTCCTCCAGCCTGCCGGTGTCCCGGTCCACCCGCTCCCGCAGGGCTTCGGCGTCGGAGCGCAGAGCCGCCAGTTCCTCGGCCCGCTCCCCGGGCGTCTTGCCGAAGGAGAGGACGTAGGTCCCCTCGCACCCCTTCGGGATGACAGTCCGCGTCGTGGACGGCACGGGGTTGCAGCGGATCAGGTTCGTGCGCAACCGGTCGACGGCGTCCGTGCGTTCGTCGGCGACGTGTTCCTCGATGGCCGTCTGGAAGATGCGCAGCACCAGGGGTTCGGCGATCACCGCGCCGAGCATCAGGGCGATCAGCAGGCGTGTGAGGAGTGGCCCGACTCGTCGCCGCGCGTTCGGCTGGGGAGTGACCAGCCAGCGGTCGAGGTTGAGCACGAACAGCATCCAGATGACCGTCGGGGCGATGGCTGTCAAGGAGACCCTGCCCAGCGCCTCGGTCGCGAAGTTCCACATGGAGAATGCCGCGATGACCGAGGTGCCGAGCACCACTCCGCCGAGGGCCGTGTACTTGTTCCGCTCGCACCTGACCCTGTCCAGCAGTTCCTCGTCGACGCCGGTCAGGACGCGCAGCCGCCGTGCGGCGTCGAAACCGCCGGGGCCGCGGGGGCGTCGGGTGGTGTGGGCGGGGGCTCCGGTACCGGTACCGGTGGCGCGGGTGCCGGGCACGTCCTCCGCTGTGCGGGCGCCGGCCCGGCCATCCGCTGCGTTCGCGGCGGCGTCCTCGCCGGGATCCTGGCCGTCCGGCGTGCCGGGGACCGTCACATGACTCGTCAGGAGGTCAGTCAACGAGACCGTCCTCGTCCTTGACGAAACCGGTCTGCGGATCGCGCGAGCCGTTCCGGTCCGCGGCCGTGCGGCCGGGGTACGCCGGCCCTGGTTCGACCATGCGGGTGGCACCGGCTGCGGCCTCGACGCCGGGCGCGGCGTTGCCGCCCGTCTCCCTCAGGATCTGTCCCAGGATCTCGTGGTAGTCGACGTACTCGCTGCCGCCCATCTGGCGCAACAGCGTCAGCAGCATGTCGCGGCGCACCTGCGTCTCCGCGGTCTCACGCGCCTGTGCGTGGGCCCGGTCCGAGGTCTCGGCCTCGTGGCGGCGGGCCGATTCCTCCTCGGCTGTCCGGTGGATGCGGGCTGCCGCCTCGGTGACGTCGATCTCCTTACGGGCGATGCCGAAGGCGTCCACGTGAACTGACCCCTGGGAGAGCAGTTCCACGATCCGCAGTGCTTCCTGGGTCTCGAAGTCGCCTTTCTCGCGCTGGAGTTCCCTGGACCTCCGCTCCTCGCGCAGCTTCTGCTCCCAGTCCCGCAGATCGTCCGACGCGTGCACCTCCGCGCTGACGAACTCCACGCTCATGCCCGCGACCCGCGGCGGCACGATCGCACTGTAGGCGGTCATGCGGTGACCGACCTCGGTCCGTACCGCGTTCACCTCCTCCACGCGGTGCCCGGCACTCACCCCCGGCAGGTCGGTGTCGCCCATCAGGTAGGCACGCAGCGAAACGGTGACGTCGATGACGCCCTGCCGGGCGACAACGGTCGGATCGGTCACCTGACAGGTGAAGGACGCACGCACCGTGAAGTTGTCCGCCTCGCTCACCGACGGGAGTGTGCGCTCCACCTCGACCAGGCGCGCCCGGGTGTCGATCAGGCTGACCGAGGAGGCGTCGAGTACGTCGGGGTGGGACGGATCGAACACCATGCCCTCGGGGAACGTGCGGTAGTTTCCGCCGACCCTGAAGACGTAGACCGCGCCGGGCGGCAGCTGCGGCACGTCGTCGCGGCAACGGCGCCGGGACCACCAGGCGCCTTGGACCGTGGCCAGGATGTGCTCGGCGATGACCGGGTAGTTCACTTGCTTCGGCCTCCTCGGACGGAAGTGAGAGCGGGGGTGGGTGGGAGGGGCACGGTGGGGCGCCGGGAGTCCGCCGTCGATCCACCGCGCAGTGACCCGATAAGCACCTGCGCCAGTCGGCGGGCGCCGGGTATCGCGTAGTCGGGGTGCTTCAGGGCGATGGGCAGATGGCGTCGGAGCGCGGCCCACCGGCGCTCGCCCATAGCGCTCCGCATGGCTTCGCCGAGCCCGCGTACGGCATCGGTCACGGACGGGTCGTCCCGTAGCTGCACCAGTGTTCGGCACAGCGCGCCGACCGCCCGGCTCCGGTTGCCGCTGTGTAGGACGTCCGCCCACAGGGACCCCAGGTGGCGGGGGCTGTCCGGGACGGTGCGCAGCAGTGCCGCGGTGAGGGGTCCGGAAGCGTCCAGCCGATCGGCCCCGAGGAGCTGAACGGCGTTCCGCAGCGCGACCGACAGCTCCCGGGACCCCGGCGCCGCCTCGGCGATCATCGTCCGCGCGTACCGGAGGATGAGCCGTGCACGTTCCGGTTCCTGTTCGGCGGTCTGCAGCAACAGGACCAGCGAGCGACGGGCCGAGAACGCGATCCGCTCCCCGCGCTGCGTCAGGAACCACAGTCGGCCGAGCGCCTCCATACGGTAGAGGGAGCCCAGGCGTCCTGTCAGCGCCATGGCCGCCGTTACGGCACGGCCCGGCCCGCTGCTGTCCGTCCAGCTCAGTGCGGTGCTCAGCGCCTGCGGCGCGAGATGGTCGACATCGCACATGAACTGCAGCGTCAGCGCGGCGGTCACCCGCTGGTTGGCGGGCCCTTCGGACCAGACCCTCAGCAGGTTCTCGTCGACCTCGACGAGCGCGTGCCGGGCCAGGAGCGCGACACCGCGGGCCGCCTCCGTACGGGTGTCCAGGTCACCCAGCAGGGCCAGCTCGGCCAGCCACCGACGCAGCGGGTACCAGAGTTCATAGCCGTACAGGTCGTGCAGTTCCGCGATGACGAACTCACGGGCACGGGGCTCGGTGAAGATCAGACACCGCTCGCTCCGCCCGGTGTTCCGTCCCGGGCCGGACCGGTGCTCAATCCTCACCAATCCCGCCGCCCGGTCCCTCCACCGGGCCCGGGACTGCTGGGTCACCGCACCACGCGGCACCGTGCCGGCCTCGTCGTCCGGCTCCGCGGCCGGCGTCCCGCCGCTGTGCTCCCAGGCGCGGACATGGGTGGTGAGCGCGGCACACTCCTTCTCGAACGTCCGCTCGGGGATGCCCTCCAGGAAGGCCAGGGCCGCGAGCGGGATCAGGTCCTCCGCGGGCGGCTGCTTGCGGAACAACTCCCGGACCAGCTCCCGGCACCGGTCCCGCAAGGTGTCCAGCGCGCCTTCCGTACCGTCCCGGGACAGGGCCACGGCCGCGGCGACGACATCCGCGGGCCGCTGCCGCTCGCCGACCCGTTCCCGCAGCTCCTGTTCGGTGTCCGGCGCCAGGACGGTACCGGGCAGCAGTCGTCTGCACCGCTCGAACAGCGCCACAGGGTCCGGGGCCCGCCATGCCACGCAGTGGTCCCGCAGCGCCAGCCGCCGGCGGGTCGCGCCGCCCGCTGTGATCACCAGGTACGAGCCCTTGCGGCGCAGTTCTCCGCTCAGCCGTCCGATCTCGTACGTCTGCATGGCCTCGGCGTTCAGCTCGCCGACATAGTCGAGGATGACGCATCCCTGCCCCGGCCTGAGGTCCTGCGACACGGCCAGCCCGGCGAGCGCGTTGGCGGGAGACAGGCTGCGCAGCCTGGCCTCCTCGCCGAGGACCTCCCTGAGGAGAGCGAGGGAGCCCGCGCCCCGGCCGCAGCCCTCCTGGCCGGTAAGCACGACGAGCGCGTTCTCGCGCAGTCTGCCGAGCGCCTCTTCGAAGCAGGGTTGCGGCGGGACGTAGAACCGCAGGGCGCGGTCCACCTCCTCGGGCTCGATGACGCCGGGGGCGAGACCGGGGGACGAGGCGGCGCCGAAGCCGAAGGCCGCGCCCGCGGCGTCGACGGTGCCGTAGAAGTTGTTGCTGACGAGCTGGTGGACACGGCGCAGATCGTTGTATCCCCGTTCGTCCTCATCGCGTTCGTCCGGCTCCCGGCGCCGCTCAGCGGCCGTGTCGGGGCCGGAGTCCGGGCCGAAGGCGCCTTTTTCGGCTTCCGGCGCGTCCCCGGCACCGTCCGATGCGGGCGGCGCGGGCGGCGCGGTCTCCTGGTCGGGGGCGGGCACAGGCGGTATGGTCGGCCCACTGTCCGGTTGCGGTCCGTCAGCCACCGGCACTCCCGAAGCCGAAGACGGCGCCCCGTGCGTCCACGGAGCCGGCGATGTTGGTGACGCTGAGGTTGTCGGCGCGGTACTCGCCGCCGGTCCCCGTCCCTCCGGTTCCGCCCGCCTCGGCCGCTCCGGACCGGACCGCCGCGGGTTTCCTGCGCACCGCCTCCGCGGACCCGGGCCCCTGTGGTGCGGTGGCCGGTGCGTCGAGCACGGGTACGTGCAGCCAGGCCACGGCCTTGTACTCCTTCACCCGGACGGTGACGCGAGTGAAGTTCTCCGGTGTCAGAACCGTGTGGCCGCCCGCCACCGTGGACCGGAAGACGTCGTCGGACAGCAGCAGCACCAGATCGGCCCCGGGGCGCGTGGCCAGGGCGTCGTAGAGCGGGCGTGCGCTCAGCAGGCGTGCCGTGGCCACCACGGCCGTGCCGGCGAAACCGTTGTCGGCCAGTTCCACCGGCCCCTGGTGGATGACGGCCCGCAACCGCAGGCGGGATTGGGAGACTCGCTGGGCGTTGTACTCGCGCAGCCCTGCGACGAGATGGCGGACGTAGTCGTCGACCAGGCGGGGTTCCCTGCCATCGACGGGCCGCACGGCCAGTTGCTCGTCGCCCTTGCGCTGGATCACCCACTGCGCGCGGTCGAGACCGGCGCCCCTGGCGGCACGGTCGAGAAGCCGCGGCAGGTCTTGCTGGATTTCGGACTGCCTACGGTCGTTGTTGCTTCCGTAGGCCTGCGCGTCCACGGCTATGCAGACGCAGGGATGGAAGTCGGACCACGTATCCACCCGGTCATTTCCTCTCTGGACAGGCGGTGGGCAGAAACTGCCCACGAAGTGCTGTCCGAGAGGTTAGGAGAGGACGCGCAAGATGATTCCGTATCAGTACGGGTTGTCGGCAAGGACTTTGGCGAATTCGAGCAGCTTCGGAACGTCACAGATTGTTATTTTCCGGTAGCTGCGTTCCACCAGTCCCTGAGCCGTCAGCGCGGCGAGTTTCTTCTCCGCCGTGTTGAGCTTCAGACCGGCCAGGGATGCGAGTTCCTTCTGGGTCAGCGTCACCCCAAGGTCGCACCGCCTGCCGTCACCCTCCGGCGCGGGCTGGGCGTATGCCTGGCACAACTCGGCCAGGACCCGGGCCAGGCGGGTCAGTGCGTCGTAGGCCTGGAAGTCGATCCGGCGGCGATTGGCCCAGCGCAGCCGGGCGCACAGCATGTGGAGGACAGCCCGCATGGCGTCCGGATGACGGGAGAGGAATGTCTCCAGCGTCCGCACCTGGATGATCCGCGCGGTCACCTTGCCACACGCGACCACCGTGCCGGACCTGGGGCGCTCCTCGAAAGCCGCCATCTCTCCGACCAGGTCGCCCTCCACGCGCACGGCGAGCAGCATGTCATAGCCGCTCTCCGAGCTGGCGACGACTTTCACGACACCACTTGTGATCAGCAGGACGTGCCGGCTCTCATCGCCCTGCTGGAGCAGGACGCGATTCGGCGGATAGGTCATCGGAGTGCCCTGGCTCAGGATTTCTTCCCGAGTCGTGTTCAGCAGTCGGCCGAGGAAAGTGGTCGGCAGCCACACGTGGTTCAACAGCCCTCCCCGGTTTTCCCGTTCCGCGGCGCCACACGCCGTTCAAGCCTGACCATGCTGCCGCCGAGCCGGGCACTGATGAACAGACGGGACGGGATGTGGCCTGTTTTCGTTCTTCTCAGCCGGAATCGACCGAACACGTACTCTCTGCGGAAAGAGTTGACCAGGCAGCGGCCTTTGGCGCGCCGGAGGATCCGGCGGTCGAAGAGCGTGGTCCCACCCGGGGCCCCGTCCCGGGAGACGGCGAAGCCGGCTCCTCTGCCTCCCGCGCTCGCCGACGAACGCGAGCCGGCCCGCAAGGCCGCGCCGACGGGGACCGGCACGGAGACAGGGATGGAGGCAGTCGTGGAGACAGGGGGGAGGCGGAGACGAGCTGACAGCCGTCGCCGGACGGCGGCCCACAGGGAGGAGTCGCGGCCTCCGCGATACGCCGGGCCGCCCCCGTGTCAGAGGCCTCCGGCCGGCGGATGTTCGGGGAAGCAACGGCCGCATACGGCGGTGGATGGCTTGAAATCACCGGTCAGACAAGGATTCTGACGCTGCATATGTGATGAGCGTGTGCTTTGGCAAGGCTGTTCCGCTCGCCGGATGATCAATACCCTGAGCCTGTCTGCCCGTCACGTCTTCGATGGAGCTCGCCTTGTCCAGCACGCAGCAGTTCCCCGACATACTCTCGCCCGAGTTCGCCGCCGACCCCTACAGCGCTTACCGCGTGATGCGCGAGAGCGCGCCGCTGATCTGGCACGAAGCCACCCGCAGCTATATCGTCTCCCGCTACGAGGACGTGGAGCGGGCGTTCAAGGACGGAGCGTCGTTCAGCACCGACAACTACGAGTGGCAGATCGAGCCGGTGCACGGGAAGACGATCCTCCAGCTCAGCGGACGCGAGCACGCGGTGCGCCGGGCCCTGGTGGCCCCCGCCTTCCGCGGCAGCGACCTGCGGGACAAGTTCCTGCCGGTCATCGAGCGCAACTCGCGCGAACTCATCGACACCTTCCGCCACACCGGCAGGGTGGACCTGGTGGACGCCTACGCCACCCGCTTCCCCGTCAACGTCATCGCCGACATGCTGGGCCTGGACAAGGCCGACCACCCCAGGTTCCACCGCTGGTACACCTCGGTGATCGCCTTCCTGGGCAACCTCTCCGGCGACCCGGAGGTGACCGCGGACGGTGAGCGCACCCGGGTGGAGTTCGCCGAGTACATGATCCCCATCATCCGGCAGCGCCGCGAGAACCTGGGCGACGACCTGCTGTCCACGCTGTGCGCCGCCGAGGTGGACGGCGTGCGGATGAGCGACGAGGACATCAAGGCGTTCTGCAGTCTGCTGCTGGCCGCCGGCGGGGAGACCACCGACAAGGCGATCGCCGCTCTCTTCGCCAATCTGCTGGCCCACCCCGAGCAGTTCGCCGCCGTGCGGGAGGACCGCTCCCTGATAGACCGGGCGTTCGCCGAGACCCTGCGCTACACCCCGCCCGTCCACATGATCATGCGGCAGACCGCGCGGGACGTGGAGGTCGGCGGCGGCACGATCCCGGCCGGGGCGACCGTCACCTGTCTGATCGGCGCCGCCAACCGCGACCCGGACCACTACAAGGAGCCCGACTCCTTCGACATCTTCCGCGACGACCTGACGTCCACCACCGCGTTCTCGGCCGCCGCCGACCACCTGGCCTTCGCCCTGGGCCGGCACTTCTGCGTGGGGGCGCTGCTGGCCAAGGCCGAGGTCGAGACCGGCGTCAACCAGCTGCTGGACGCCATGCCGGACATGCGGCCCGCAGACGGCGCCGAGATCGTCGAGCAGGGCGTGTTCACCCGCGGCCCCAGGGAGGTGCCGGTGGTGTTCACCCCCACCGCCTGACCGGCCGGGACGGAACGGGTGCGGATACGGCCGTGGGGGGGGGGGGGGGGGGGGGGGGGGGGGGGGGGCGGGGGGGGGGGGCGGGGGGGTGGGGGGCGGGGGGGGGGGGGGGGGGGGCGTGG